>NZ_VHLB01000038.1:0-73684 GCF_006547365.1 Myxococcus sp. AB056
AGTTCCAGAAGCAGATGGCCCAGCCCAGCAGGCACATGGCCAGCCGCCCCGCCCCCTTCAGCCGACCTGCCGCAGCTCGCGGTTCATGCGTTGTGGTGGGGGTGGTTCCCAGCCTTCATCTGGAGCTGGGACGCGCTTCCCTGGGCGGGGCGGCTGGCCATGTGCCTGCTGGGCTGGGCCATCTGCTTCTGGAACTACGCCGTCCTGCACAACCACATGCACGTGTCCATCGCCCGGCCTCCGCTGGCGCACTGGGTGGTGTCCCGTGCGCTGGGCATGGCGTGTGGGTTCCCCTACCGGGGCTACTTCATCCATCACTTCAACCACCACCGGTACGATGACGGCCCGGGCGACTGGGGCCGCCGCCGTCCCGGAGAGCGCGTCTTCCGCTACTGCCTGCGCTCGGCGCTGACGCCGTGGCTGTGGCCCTACGAGACGCTGGGCAAGGTCTGGCAGTCGGCGAAGAAGAAGAACCAGCGGCTGGAGCTGGCGGTGGATTTCCTGGTGGTGGACGGCGCGCTGCTGGCGCTCATCGTGTGGAAGCCCGCGCTGGGCCTGGCCTGGTGGGGGGTGCTGCTGGTGACGCAGTTCTGCATCCACTGGCTCAACCTGGCGGCCCACTTCGAAACGGACTCCGAGCAGAAGGACGCCCTGGGGACCACGTCCTATTCCGCCTTCTACAACCGGTGGTTCTTCAACGCGGGCTACCACCAGGCCCATCACCTGAAGCCGCAGGTGCCCTGGTACGAGCTTCCAGCCCTCACCGAGGAGCTCGCTCGGACGTCCAGGCTCCGTCCAGAGCTGACGACCGGGCTTTCCCCCATCAATCCGTTGTGGGTGGCACGGGTGGTGAAGCGCTATTCTGCCAAGCCGTGCGATCGGCAGACGGACTCGAAGATTACCTCCGGGACCCCCACGGCCGTTACCTAGTCGGGGAGGGCTTCCTCCACTGGTACGCCTCGGTGGACCTGTGCGGCTTCATCCTCTGGGGACGCCCCGGAGAGGCCGAGGTGCGCCGGCTCGTCCAGGTGCTGGACGTGGAGTTGTCCCCCGCCAAGCCGCATGCCTCGCTGGTGGACGCGCGCCGGCTGGAGGCCGCGGACCCCATGGCCTTTGCCGCCCTGGTCAAATACATGCAGCCCCGCGAGAAGGACTTCAGCACCTCCGTGCTGAAGCAGGCGCTGGTGCGGCCTGAAGGCGTGGTGGGCGCGGTGGTGGGCGGCTTCTACACGCTGCTGTCCGGGGCCTATCCCAGCCGGGCCTTCACCGCTCCCGACACCGCCCTTCAGTGGTTGGGGCAGCCGGAGGCCGAGGCCGCGGCGCTGCTGGCGGAGCTCAACGGACTGGTCGCGGAGGCCACCGGCCAGTCTCCCCTGCTGCGCGAGCTGCACCAGGTGATGCGGGGCCGGCTGCCGGAGGTGAATCTGTCGGACGTGGCCCGGGAGATGGGCATGTCCGAACGGACGCTGCAACGCCGGCTGAAGGAGGCCAGCACGTCCTTCCAGGCGGAGCTCAACGCGGTGCAGGTGCGCATGGCGCAGTCGCTGCTGCGCGAGTCGAACATGAAGCTCACCGCGGTGGCGGTGGAGGTGGGCTGCGCCTCGCTCCAGCACTTCAGCAGCCTCTTCCGCAAGTTGGTGGGCGAGTCCCCCAGCGCGTGGCGGGACCGGCAGAAGCAGCCGCAGGGCGACGGCACGCCACCACCCGCCGAGGCCCTGATGGAGGAAGCGCCCGGCAAGGGCCCCATCGCGGGCACGTCCGAAGTCCCGGAGTAGTCACGCCCTGGAGCCGGGAAGCCGCTGGCTCCCAGCAATCCCTGCCAGTCACCACAGGCGCTCAACATTCCCAAACGTTGTCAGGCAGGGCTGCGCGATTCAGCGGGTGACGCGCAAGTCATTGACACCTCGTGGGTGCGGTACCTGGCACGCGGGACTCCGGGAGTTCCGACTCTCAGCGGACTTTCAGACTGATTCCCGCACTTCATGGCGATTTGACAATATTTATCCACAAACACTACAAAAACATAGAACGCGACGCCCACCCTGCCGGCGCTTCCACCGCTGGCCTCGGAGCTGCCTCCCTTGACGCCCGGTCAATTACAGACAGCACTGACGGACGCGATTCACCTGGCGCGGCAGGTGGACCTGCGCCGGTGCGAGCAGGAGGAGGCCCCGCGCCTCTTGCAGGAGTCCGTGCCGGCGCTGCGGAACGCCGTCCTCGCGGGGGCCCAGGCGATGGGCTCCGTTCGCGCCCATTACGAAGAGGATGAGGACCTGCCGGGCTTCGTGGCCGACACCCGGCGGCAGCGCATCGCGGACCTGGCCTTCATGGCGCGCCTGGACCTGGGCGAACGGCCGGAGCGGCTGGGGGCGATGACGGCCTCCGAGGCGCCCTGGAACATCATCGCCATGTGCAGCAGCGCCCGGCGCCGCCTCTTCAAGTGCGCCGCCGCGGTGGAGCGCGCGTTGTGCGCGCATGAGGGGCTGACGCCCCGGCTGGAAGGACTCCTCACCCAGGAGTTGGAGCGGTCGCTGAAGGTGCGTCAGGCCTACGTGCTGTTCCGCCGGGGGCTGCTCACGCGCGCGGAGCCCACGGCGCCGTGGCTGGCGCCCGTGCTGCGCCGGGCCGCGGTGTGCTTCTCCGAGCTGACGGGCCGGGAAATCTACGAGGACCTGCGCATCGAGGACCGCACCGAGCTGCGGCGGCTCCAGGCGGCGGTGCTGGACTGGCTGCGCGGGCAGGATGGCCATGACGCCGTGTCCGGCCGGAGGCTGTGGCAGGACATCGCGGTGTTCGCAGAGCTGCTCACACAAGTGAACCTCCGCCCCGAGCTGCGCGAGCACGACCAGGCGCTGCTGGGCTCACTCCTGCTCAGCCTGGAGCTGGACCCTTCGCTGAGCGCCGAGCGGCTGGCGGAGCTCGCCCATCCCCTGTTGGGCGTGGACGACGTGCTGGACGACTGCATCGAGAATCCCACCGCCGTGGAGCGCGCGGAGTGGCGGGAGACACTGGAGCGGCTCGCCACGAACCTCCTGGGCGAACACGGCGCGATGCCTCCTCCCGAACAGGAGGCCCTGGCCGCCCCCCGCTGAAAGCCGTCCCCCTCGGCATTGAGAAAGGAGCGCAGCGCCGTGATTCAAGCCAGGGACCTGGGCGCCGGCTATGGCCCTCGCGCGGTGCTGGCGAAGCTCTCTTTCGATTTGCCCTGGCGGCGCGCCAGCGTGGTGCTGGGCCCGGGTGGCAGTGGCAAGAGCACCCTGCTGCGGGCCCTGGTCAACGACCGGCTCGGAGACGGCGCTGACTTCTGGGTGCGGGGCCAGCTCCGCCTTCCCGTATCGGCGCAGGCGGTGGTGCCCCAAGGCCGGCCCGCGGAGTCCCGCACACTGGGCGAGCTGCTCGGCCCCGATGCGCGCCAGACACTGGAGTCCGTGTGGGCCTGCGCGCCAGCGGCGGCGGTGCGGCTGGACCGTCTGCGCGAGCGGCCGGTGGCGCTGCTGCCCGAAGGGCTGTGGCGGCTGGCCCTGCTCACCGTCGCCATCGCAAACAAGGCGCCCCTGGTCCTCCTGGACGAGCCCGAAGTGGGACTGTCGGGAGACGGCATCCGCTGGTTGGCGCGGCGACTGCTGATGCTGCGGGCCGAGCGCACCGTGGTGCTCGTCACGCAGCACCTCCCGCTGGCGCGCATGGTCGCCGACCACGTGCTGCTCCTCGATGAGGGGATGCTCGTGGACCAGGCCTCGCCCCGGGACTTCTTCGATGAGCCCGGGCTCCGTCGCCACACCTGCTGACGGTTCAGCGCGACACGCCACACCGTTCCGCGGCGCCGCGGCTCGAGCTGCGACTCCAACGCGGGAGGTGAAGTGGCGGAGAGGGTGGCCGGGCGCATCTTCCGCGCTGTGTGGCCAACCTAGCGCTTGGCGGCCTTCGCACCCCGCTGGAGACGGCGCGCCTTGCCCAGACGAGGGGCATCCGCGCGAGGACGGCGCGGCGTGGGCGCTCGCTTGCCTGCGGGCAGAATGGGGTCGGGACACACCGCGCGGAGCTTGCACGCCTTGCACTCGGCGCCGCTCCACACCGCTTCGTAGAGCGCCGTCACCCGGTCGATGACGTCGAAGTCCTCGGTGACGAAGCCCAGCTCGAAGTTGCGCGCGGAGTCGCCCTTGGCGCCCAGCCCCGCGCCGGTGAGGTTGGCGCTGCCCAGGTATGCCCAGGCGCCATCCACCACCACCGCCTTGAAGTGCACGCGCGGACAGACCTTGAGCGACAAGCCACCCGCCACCAGCCGCGCCTGCCGGTCGAAGGCGGCGCGAAAGGGCCGGCTCGGCAGCTCTGCGTGCAACAGCCGCAGCGCCACTCCACGCGCGGCGAGCGTGTCCAGCACGTCCACCAGCGGGACGAAACGGCCGCCGTGCTCCACGAACATCGCCTTCACGTTGGCCGTGGCCATCCACACCGACTCCCGGGCGTGGAGCAGCTTCTCCAACACCACCTCCCGGTACAGCGCGCTGCCCGACAGGAGCTCCGCCTCGATGGGACGCATGGAGCACACTCCAGCACACACGCCCTCACCCCGCCACCTGGCGGACAAATGACCTTCAGTCACTTGACGGGTGACCGTGGGTCACTCATCCATGAGCCATGGCCAGCACCTCAGCGGCGAAGGCGAATCGGGCCCTGCCCCAGCGAGCTCGGAAGGACGAAGACAAGGAAGCGCGGCGGCAGCTCATCCTGGATGAGGCCCTGGCCCTGTATCAGGCGACGTCCTATGCCGAGGTGAAGATGGCGGACGTGGCCGGCCGGGCGATGCTGGCCAAGGGCACGGTGTTCCTCTACTTCCCCACCAAGGAGGCGCTGTTCCTGGCGCTGCTGGAGGACCTGCTCTTCGCGTGGTTCGCCCGGCTGGACGGGCTGCTCGTGGAGGACTCGTCGGCCTGGACGGGGCCCCGGCTGGCGCGCACGGTGGCCGAGTCGCTGGAGGGCGAGGTGGCCCTGACGCGGCTGCTCGCGCTGCTGCAGACGGTGCTGGAGCAGAACGTGACGGCCGAGCAGCTCCGCCCGTTCAAGGAGCGGCTGCTGGCGGCGCTGCTCCGCGCGGGCACGCTGGTGGAGCAGCGGCTGCCCTTCCTCCATGCCGGAGAAGGCCCGCGCTTCTTCATCCACCTGCACGCGCTGGTGACGGGCCTGCGGCAGATGGCGGACGTGGCCCCGGTGGCGCGCGAGGTGCTGGAGGCACTGCCCCACCTGGCGCCGCTGCGCGTCGACTTCACCGCCGAGCTGACGACGGCCCTCACCACCCTTCTTCGCGGGCTGGAGTCCCGCTGAGCCTCCTTTCCCATCCTCTGGAGAACCCCATGCTCGAAGCAACGTCTCAAGCCCACACGCAGCCCACCGCGGACACCGAGCGCATCCGCGCGGTGTTCGAAGCCCAGCGCGCGCACCGCTGGACGATGTCCCGCACCACGGCCGCTGAACGCATCGCCCGGCTGAAGCGGCTGCGTGAAGCCATCATCGCCCGCCGCGCGGAGCTGGCGGACGCCATCCACGCGGACTTCCGCAAGCCCGCGGTGGAGGTGGAGCTGACGGAGCTGCACCCCACGCTGGAGGAGCTGAACCACACGGTGCGGCACCTCAAGTCGTGGATGAAGCCCATGCGGGTGGGCACGCCGATGCTGCTGGCGGGCTCGTCCAGCCACGTGCGCTACGAGGCGCGCGGCACGGTGCTGCTGCTGTCGCCGTGGAACTACCCCTTCAACCTGCTGGTGTCGCCGCTGGTGGCCGCCATCGCCGCGGGCAACACCGTCATCTGCAAGCCCAGCGAGAAGACGCCGCACACCTCGCGCTTCCTGGCGCAGTTGGTGACGGACGTGTTTCCCGAGAACGAGGTGGCGCTGTTCGAAGGCGGCGCGGAGACGGCGGAGGCGCTGCTGGAGCTGCCCTTCGACCACATCTTCTTCACCGGCAACACGCGCATCGGCCGCAAGGTGATGGAGGCCGCGGCGAAGCACCTGGCCAGCGTGACGCTGGAGCTGGGTGGCAAGTCGCCCGTCATCGTCGATGAGACGGCGGACGTCGGCGCCGCGGCGGAGCGCCTGTGCTGGGGCAAGTTCGTCAACGGCGGCCAGACGTGCGTGGCGCCGGACTACGTGTTCGTGCACGCGTCGAAGGAGCGGGCGTTCCTGGACGCGCTCAAGGCGTCCATCACGCGCTTCTACGGCGGCACCGAGCAGGAGCGGCAGGCGAGCCCTGACCTGACGCGGCTGGTGGACCCGGTGGCGTGGCGGCGGGTGAAGGACCTGCTCGAGCGCTCGGTGGCCGCGGGAGCGAAGGTGGAGGTGGGCGGGGAGACGGACGAGCCCTCGCGCTACATCGCGCCCACCGTGCTGTCCGGCGTGACGGCGGAGAACCCGGTGATGGAGGGCGAGATTTTCGGGCCGGTGCTGCCGGTGCTCACCTTCCAGTCCCGTGAAGAGGTCTACGCGCACATCCGCGCGGGCGGGAAGCCTTTGGCCCTCTACGTGTTCAGCCAGGACAAGCGGGCGGTGGAAGACATCTTCCAGAACACCACGTCGGGTGGCGCGGTGGTGAACAACGTGCTCGTCCACCTCGCGAACCCCAACCTCCCGTTCGGAGGGGTTGGTACCAGTGGCCTGGGGAACTACCACGGCCATTTCGGCTTCAAGACGTTCAGCCATGAGCGGGCAGTGATGGTTCAGTGGATGAAGTCGCTGGCTTCGGTGTTCTTCCCGCCGTATCGCGGGAAGGCGCAGGAATTGGCCTCCCGCGCGACCCGGCTGATGGAGTAGGCAACCCAGGCCGGGGCACCTCCGGAAGGAGCCGGGCGATGCGCGTGGTGAAGCTGGAAGAAGCACGGATGCCGGACGGTGTGCAGGAGGCGTTCGACCGCCTTCATGCGCATCGCTGGGAGGTGGCGCGCCGCGGCATGAAGGAACGGCTGGCCCGGCTGGAGCAGCTCAAGACGCTGCTCGTCGCCCGGCGCGAGGCCCTGGCCGAGGCGCTCCACGCCGACTTCCGCAAGCCGCGCGCGGAGGTGGAGGCCACCGAGGTCCTCCCCGTCCTGATGGAGTTGGCCTCCATCCAGAAGCACCTCAAGACGTGGATGAAGCCCCGGAAGGTCTCCACACCCCTGCTGCTCACCGGCACGTCCAGCCTGGTGCAGTACGAGCCCCGGGGCGTGGTGCTGGTGATGGCCCCGTGGAACTACCCCTTCCACCTGCTGGTGTCACCGCTGGTCGCCGCGGTGGCCGCGGGCAACGCCGTCCTGTGCAAGCCCAGTGAGAAGACGCCCAACACGGCGCGCTTCATCGCGGAGCTGGTGAAGGATGTCTTTCCCCCAGAAGAGGTCGCGGTGGTGGAGGGCGGCCCGGAGGTGGGCGAGGCGCTGCTGCGGCTGCCCTTCGACCACTTCTTCTTCACCGGCGGGGCCCGCGTGGGCCGGCGGGTGATGGAGGCCGCGGCGAAGCACCTGGCCAGCGTGACGTTGGAGCTGGGTGGCAAGTCGCCCGTCATTGTCGATGAGACGGCGGATGTCGCCGCCGCGGCCGAGCGCGTGGTGTGGGGCAAGTTCCTCAACGGCGGACAGACGTGCATCGCCCCCGACCACGTCTGGGTCCACGCCTCGAAGGAAGAGGCGCTGCTGGAGGCGATGAAGGAGGCCCTGGAGCGCTTCTACGGCCGCACCGAGGAGGCGCGCCGCGCGAGCCTGGACCTGTGCCGCATGGTGGATGACAGCGCCTTCACGCGGGTGCGCCATTTGATGGACCGCACCGTGGAGGCCGGCGCGCGCGTGGTGGTGGGCGGCGGCGTGGGCGCGGAGTCGCGTTACATCGCGCCCACGGTGCTCGCGGACGTGACGCCGGACGCGCCCATCATGGCCGAGGAGATTTTCGGACCGGTGCTGCCGGTGCTTCGCTTCGAGTCCCTGGACGAAGTGGTGTCGCACGTGCGCGAGGACGGCAAGCCCCTGGCGCTCTACGTGTTCAGCAACGACGAGGCCACGGTGGAGCGGCTGCTGCGGGAGACTCGCGCGGGCGGCACGTGCATCAACACGGTGGTGCTGCACAATGTGAATCCGAACCTGCCCTTCGGCGGCGTGGGCGCCAGCGGCGTGGGCGCGTATCACGGAGAGACGGGCTTCCGGACCTTCAGCCACGAGCGCGCGGTGCTGCGCCAGGGGCGCACGTCCCTGGTCCACCTGTTCTTCCCGCCCTTCACGGGCAAGGCGCAGAAGCTGGCGCGGCTGGCGGGGCGATTGTTCGAATAGGCGTGAAATGAGAGATGCTCCGGGCCGTAATGCCCGAGACCTCTCTCGCGAAAGACGCCTGCTGGTGAGCCGCACATGACAGACCCGGGGTCGCCCTCCCCTCTGACGGTGGTCCCCGGTGGTGACGGGGCCTTCCTGTCGCGCCTGCCCACGGTGCTGCAACCGCACCGCAGCCTGCTCACCTACTACCTCGTCAGCGCGCTGCTGGCCGGGCCCGGCTTTCCCATCCTCGGGCTCATCCGCTACTTCAAGTACCAGACGCTGCGCTACACGCTGGACGACGAGGGCATCACCGTCCGCTGGGGCATCCTCTTCCGGCGGGAGGTGTCCCTCACCTACGCGCGCATCCAGGACATCCACCTGTCCAGCAACCTGGTGGAGCGCTGGCTGGGGCTGGCGCGCATCCAAATCCAGACGGCGAGCGGCAACTCGCAGGCGGAAATCACCATCGAGGGCGTGCCCGACTTCGGAGCCATGCGGGACTTCCTCTATTCGAAGATGCGGGGAAGCCGGGAGCGCGCAGTGCCCACGCAGGAGAGCGCACGCGCCATGCCCGCCGGTGACCATGACGCGCTGGCGGCCACGCTCCGCGAGATTGCCGAGGAGGTGCGCGCCCTACGGCTCAGCCTGAACAGCGGCGCCACGCGGGAGAAGCAGGATGTCTGACGCCGCGCCTGCCTGGCTCCTGCGCCTGCTGAAGGTGCCCCCCGCGCCGCACATCCCCGGAGGGGCGGCGGTTCGCGTGTTCCGCGCCGCCCCGACCCATCGCCAGCTCCAGTTGCTCCGTTGGGGCCTGCGGCAGGCCGGCGTCGTGGTGGGCCTGATTTTCACCTGGGTGGCGGTGAAGAACCGGTTCGTCCCGCACCTGCCCTACGCGCATGCGGACACGGTCTTCTTCGTCTTCGAAATGTTCGCCTGGCTCGCGTTCGCCGCGCAGGCCCCCATCACCTTCCTGGTGGCGTGGCTCGACTACGAGTACCGCTGGTACATCCTCTCCGACCGCAGCCTGCGCATCCGGGAAGGGCTCGTCTCCATCCAGGAGAAGACGATGACCTTCGCCAACATCCAGCAGGTCTCCATCCGGCAGAACCCGCTCCAGCGGCTGTTCGGCATCGCCGACGTGAAGGTGGAGACGGCGGGCGGAGGCAGCAAGCGCGGCGCGCAGGACGCGGACGCCTCGCACACCGAAGGACTGCACGAGGCCCACTTCCGGGGCGTGGACAATCCGGAGGAGATTCGCGACGTCATCATGGCGCGGGTGCGCATGCACCGGGACGCCGGGCTGGGAGAGCCGCAGCATCCCGAGCCGGCCCTGCCCGCGCCAGTGGCCCCTTCAGCCGCGACGCTCGGCGCGGCGAAGGAGCTGCTGGGTGAGATGCGGGCGCTGCGAAGCGCCCTGACGGCCCAGGGCCGCGTGGAGCCCTGAGCCGCCGTGAAGCGCGATGTGCCCGGCGGACGCCGAGCCCCTCGCGGTGCTTCAGCTCCGCAGACCGGGCGCTTCCTGGCCGGTGCGCGCGACGTACTCCGTGTAGCCGCCGCCGTACTGGTGGATGCCCTCGGGCGTCAGCTCCAGCACGCGGTTGGACAGCGCGGCCAGGAAGTGACGGTCGTGGGAGACGAACAGCATCGTCCCCTCGTAGCGGGAGAGCGCCGTAATCAGCATCTCCTTCGTGGCCATGTCCAGGTGGTTGGTGGGCTCGTCCAGCACCAGGAAGTTCGGCGGGTCGAAGAGCATCTTCGCCATGACGAGCCGGGCCTTCTCACCACCAGACAGCACGCGGCACTTCTTCTCCACCTCATCGCCGGAGAAGCCGAAGCAGCCGGCCAGCGCCCGCAGCGAGCCCTGACCCGCGCGGGGGAAGGCGTCCTCCAGCGACTGGAACACCGTCCGCTCGCCATCCAGCAGGTCCATGGCGTGCTGCGCGAAGTAACCCATCTTCACGCTGCCACCCAGCGCCACGTTGCCCGTGTCCGGCTGCGTGGAGCCCGTCACCAGCTTCAGCAGCGTGGACTTGCCCGCGCCGTTGACGCCCATGACGGCCCAGCGCTCCGTGCGGCGCACGAGGAAGTCCAGCCCCTCGTAGATGATGCGGCTGCCGTAGGCCTTGTGAACGCCCTTCAGGCTCACCACGTCGTCGCCCGAGCGCGGCGCCGGCTGGAACTCGAAGAGCACCGTCTGGCGCCGCTTGGGCGGCTCCACGCGCTCAATCTTCTCCAGTTTCTTCACCCGGCTCTGCACCTGCGCGGCGTGCGAGGCGCGCGCCTTGAAGCGCTCGATGAACTTCAGCTCCTTGGCGAGCATGGCCTGCTGGCGCTCGAACTGCGCCTGCTGCTGCTTCTCGTTCATCGCCCGCTGCTGCTCATAGAACTCGTAGTTGCCGGTGTACGTCGACAGCGAGCCGCCGTCGATCTCCACCACCTTGTTCACGATGCGGTTCATGAACTCGCGGTCGTGCGACGTCATCAGCAGCGCGCCGTCGTAGTTCTTGAGGAACTCCTCCAGCCAGATGAGGCTCTCGATGTCGAGATGGTTGCTCGGCTCGTCGAGCAGCATCGCGTCCGGACGCATCAGGAGGATGCGGGCCAGCGCCACGCGCATCTTCCAACCGCCCGACAGCGCGCCCACGTCGCCGTCCATCATCTCCTGGGTGAAGCCCAGGCCCGCGAGAATCTCCCGCGCGCGGCCTTCCAGCGCGTAGCCGCCCAGCTCCTCGAAGCGCCCCTGGACCAGGCCGTAGCGCTCCACGAGCTTGTCCATGTTGTCCGCCTGGTCCGGGTCGGCCATGGCGGCCTCCAGCTCCTTCAGCTCGGCGGCCACCGTGCTCACCGGGCCCGCGCCGTCCATCACCTCGGCGGCGGCGCTGCGGCCCTCCATCTCACCCACGTCCTGGCTGAAGTAGCCAATGGTGACGCCCCGGTCGACCGCGACCTGGCCCTCGTCGGGGTGCTCCTGGCTGGTAATCATCCGGAACAGCGTCGTCTTGCCGGCCCCGTTGGGTCCGACGAGGCCCACCTTCTCCCCCTTGTGGAGCGCCGCGGAGGCCTCGATGAAGAGAATCTGCTGGCCGTTCTGCTTGCTGATGTTGTCGAGACGAATCATGTGCGTGCGGGGGGCCCGGAAGCGGGTGCGGCGCCCTTATGCCACGTAGCCCGCCCCGGAAAGAATGTTCCGAACCCCTGGAAAGCGACTTCTCTTGCATGAGAGCCGACAGGCGGGGGAGCCCCCGGTCCCAGGCTGGAAGTGGGACCTGCCCCCACTCGGGCCGTGACATAGACTGCCGCGCCGTGCTGACCGTCGACGCCCACCCCTCCCTGAGCACCCTGGCCTTCACCACCACCTTCCCCAGCCCCCTGGGCGAGCTGCCCTCCCCGGAGTGGCTGGTGGCCCTGCTGAAGCCCGGCGCCACCGCCCCCCTGTCCAGCGACGACACCGTGCGCGGCGCCATCCGCGACATGCTCCGCCACGGCGGCTACAAGCCCACCGGGCGCGGCAAGCCCGCGTCGGAGTACCTGGTGCGTGCCTCGGGTGACGGCTCGCTGGGCGCCATCAACCTGGCCGTGGATGCCTGCAACGCGGTGTCCCTGCACAGCGGCCTGCCCATCAGCGTGGTGGACCTGGACCGGGCCACCGCCCCCTTCCGCGTGGGCGTGGCCCCGGAGGGCGCGCAGTACGTCTTCAACGCATCCGGGCAGAGCATCGACCTGGCGGGCCTGCTGTGCCTCTTCGACGCGGAAGGCCCGTGCGCCAACGCCGTCAAGGACGCGCAGCGCACCAAGACGAACGCGGACACCCGCCGCACCCTCACCGTGCTCTGGGGCGCCAAGGCCCTGGGCGAGCGGACCGCGCGCGCCTTCGACTGGTATCGAGAGCTGCTGGAGCGCGCGGGGGCCACGGTGGAGCGCCTGCCCTGAGCTGCACGGGAGCCCTTGAAACATGCCGGCCGACGGGGCAGACCCGGGCCATGGCGGGACGGAAATCCAGCAGGTGGGTGCTGCTGCTCGTGTGGCTTCATGCGGCGAGCGCGGCGGCGCAAATCGTCAACGTCCAGGCGCTGTTCGACGAGAACACGGGCCCGGGGCGTTCGGCGGCCGTGGACCTGGGCGCGGACTGGCGCACGGGCAGCACCGACCTCTTCAGCGTGCGCGGCGCCCTGCTGGGCCAGTGGCGCAGCGAGACGCACACCTGGCTGGCCGTCATCCGAGGGGAGTACGCCTTCGCCGCCGATGAGGTCATCGTCAGCAAGGTGATGGAGCACGTCCGCTACCGCTACGGATTCACGGAGCGGCTCTCCGGCGAGGTGTTCCTCCAACACGAGTTCGACAAGTTCCGCCGCATCCAGTTCCGGGCCCTGCTGGGCGCGGGGCCCCGGGTGAGGGTGCTGACCGACACGAAGGCCACGCTGGTGGTGGGGCTCGCGCTGATGCTGGAGCACGAGCGCATCCGCCGGGATTCCGAACCGGATGCCGGGGAGTTCCGCACCGACCCGCGCCTGTCCAGCTACGTGCTGGGGCGGCTGGAGTTCATGGAGAACGTCTTCCTGGTGCAGACGCTCTACGCCCAGCCCCGCGTGACGAACCCCGCCGACATCCGCCTGCTCAATGACACCATCTTCGAGGTGAAACCCAACCAGCGCCTCTCGGTGGGCATCGGCTTCAACCTCACCTTCGACAACTCTCCGCCCCTGGGCGTCCCCAAGCTCGACACCCAACTGCGGACCTCGGTGGGCATCCGGCTGTAGCCGCCTTCGTCCCACGAAGGGTGTCACCCGGGCGACAGGAGCCAGCCCTCGCCTGCCTCCCCGCCCATGCCGGGCAACGCCCCGGTTGTTGGCAACTGTCTTGCTACGGTGCCTCGCAGGGCAACAACAGGGTGGCGAGGCCGGCGATGACGGAACTGTACGTGGAGCGCGAGGACACGGTGGCGAAGGCAGTGACGCTCTTCCCCAAGGACACGGTGGTGAGGGCACTGTCACTGATGCAGCGGTATGGCCTGAGCCGGATGCCGGTGGTGGACGACGTGCACGGCGAGCTCATCGGCGACGTGACGGCCGACGACCTCACCCGTGTCTGGCAGCACGCGCCGCTGGCCTGTATGTCGGAAATTCTTTCACTGAAATCCCTGCGGGTTGAAGACCTGGAGGACGCCACCCGTTGGGGGCCGCGCCTCACCCTGGTCTCCCCCCTGATGGACGTGTACCAGACCAGCAAACGCTGGGTGCAGTAGGCCGGAAGGTCCGAATCCCGACGGCGCTCAGCCGATGCCTGGTGTGAGCGCCTTCATCCACACCACCACGGCCGCGGCGCCGGCGTCCGACACACCGACGGCGCGCGCCCCCAGGTAGCTGGCGCGTCCCAGGCGCGGCTGCATCCGGGACGTCGCCTCCTCTCCCGCCTCGGCCGCGTGCACCGCCGAGGCCCAGGCCTCGCGAGCCCCCTGCCCGCCGCGCACCCCCTTCGCGAAGGCGTCGGCGGCGGGCCGGAGCGCATCGAGCATGGTGCGGTCCCCAGGCCGCGCGCCGCCCAGCTCCGATACGGCGGTGACGGCGAGGTCGAAGGCCTCGGCCCATGCGGCGGCATCCGCGGGCCCTTCCGCCAGCCTGCGCGCGGCGCGCAGCAGCGCCGTCGCATAGAAGGGCCCCGAGCTGCCGCCAATGCTGCGCCGCAGGGCATTGCCAATGGCCGTCAACGCGCGCGCGGGGCTCGTCCACGCGTCCTCCGGGAGGGCGCGAATCGCCTCGGCGCCACGCACCAGACTGAGGCCCAGGTCACCGTCGCCCGCGGCGCTGTCGAGCGCGGTCAGCCGGGGCTCCGACTGCTCGAACGCGTCCGCTACCCGCAAGGCGGCCTTCCGGAAGCGGTCCATCCCCGGCTGCGGCGCCTCCGCCGGAAGCGATGCCGGAGACGCCGTGGACGAAGGCCGGTACACCCCCGGCTCCTTCGGCAGCCGACCCGCGCCGGGCCACGCGGGCGCATCCGCCGCCGCATCCAGGCGGGCCAGCCGCGCGTCGTCCACCTTCAGCAGCGTCAACGAGCAGCCCGGCATCTCCAGCGCGGAGAGGAACGTCCCGCTCCACGCGCGCTCCACGCGGATGCCGCCCTGACGCAGAGCGGCCAGCGCGCGCCGGGCGACGATGGCCAGCTCCATGGGCGGCGTGCCGCCCAGTCCGTTGACGAGCAGCACCACCCGGTCTCCCGAGTTGATGCGCCGGTCCTCGACGATGGTGGTGAGCAGCGTGTCCACCAGGCTGTCCGCCGCCTGCATCGGCACGCGCCGCACGCCCTGCTCGCCATGGATGCCCAGGCCCAGCTCGATTTCGTCCTCCTCCAGCGTGAAGCCCGGCTTGCCCGCCGCGGGCACGGTGCAGGGCCCCAGGGCCACGCCCATGGTGCCCAGCGCCTCCGCCGCCGCGGTGGCCTCGTGGAGGACGTCCTGGAGCGCCGCGCCCGCCGCGGCCGCCGCGCCCGCGACCTTGTGGACCAGCACCGTGCCAGCGATGCCCCGGCGCCGCGCGGGCTCCACCGTGTCGTGCAGGGACACGTCGTCCGCCACCACCACCGTCTCCACGGGGATGCCCTCGGCGCGCGCCAGCTCGGCGGCGAGCCCGAAGTTGAGCCGGTCCCCGGTGTAGTTCTTCACGACGAGCAGCGCGCCCGCGGGCCCCGCGACGGCGCGGATGGCGGCCAGCACGGCATCGGTGCTGGGCGAGGTGAAGACGTCACCGGCCACCGCCGCGTCCAGCATGCCCGCGCCCACGTAGCCCGCGTGCGCCGGCTCATGGCCGCTGCCGCCACCGGAGATGACAGCCACCTTGCGCGCGCGGACGTCGGAAGGCGTGTCGGCGCGCAGCACCACCGACTCCCCTTCCAGCAGCACCTGCCCCGGGGCGAGCGAGACCAACCCCTCCAGCATCTCCCGCACCACCGCGCGAGGCGCGTTGACCAGCTTCTTCATGAACGTGTCCTCTCTCAGACGCCGTTGAAGAAATCGACCGCGCCCGTCTCCAGCGAGTACTCGGCGCCGACGATGCGCATGCCGTCCTCGCGGCACAGACGCTCCAGCAGGCGGCTGCCATGGCGGAGAGTGTCGCAGGAGTTGCGGATGTTGGCGCGGACGGCCTCCTTCATCAGGAACTCCCAGTCCGCCTTCGGCCCGGCGGCGCTCACCACCGTCGTCACCGGCTCGAGGCAGCGCTCCACGATGTCGCGGATGTTCTCGGACGCCTCGCTCTTGCCCTCACGCACGTAGTCCAGCGTGGCCTGGATGGCGCCGCAGTGCGAATGCCCCATCACCACCGCCAGGCGCGTGCCGAACTTCGCCGCCGCGAACTCCACGCTGCCCACCAGCGACGGCGCGACGACGTTGCCCGCCACGCGGATGACGAACAGGTCCCCCAACCCCTGGTCGAAGATGTACTCCGACGGCGCACGCGAGTCCGAACACGAGAGGATGATGGCGAAGGGACTCTGCCCCGCCACCAGCGCCTGCCGGGCGGAGCGGCCGAGCGGGTTCTCCATGTTGCGCGCGTTCAGGACGAACCGCTGATTGCCCTCCCGAAGGCGCGCAAGGGCATCCTGGGCGGAGATGGGTGGCGTCGAAGCGGTGGGCATTGCGCGGGTCCTCGAGGGTGGGTGAAGCGGAAAGGTGGCAACCCAACAGAGCGCTATACACCAGCCGGGTGACCAAGGAACGGGCTGTCCTCCTGCTTCGGCGCGGGAGTTCAGCCGTCAGACACCCAGCTCATCACGGATGTGCTTCACGATGTCCGCTGGCGGCGGCGTCACGTCCACGCTGAGTGCGCGCGAGGGCAGCTCCATGGCCGCCATCTGACTCTCCAGCAGGGACGCGGGCATGAAGTGGCCCTGGCGCTGCGACATCCGGCGGGCGAGCACCTCATGCGGCGCGTGCAGGAACACCCACTTCACGTGTGCGGGGTCCAGCTCCTCCAGCAGCGTGCGGTAGGCCTGCTTGAGGCCGGAGAACGCCATCACCACGTCCTCGCCCTGCGCCAGCGCCCGGGCCACTTCATCGCGCAGCTTGCGCAGCCAGGGGGCGCGGTCCTCGTCCGTCAGCGGCGCGCCCGCGGCCATCTTCACCACGTTGGAGCGCGGGTGCAGGTCATCCGCGTCGATGAAGCGCCAGCCCAGCTCGGCCGCCAGGGTGCGGCCCACCGTCGTCTTCCCCGCTCCAGATACCCCCATGACGATGACGACCATTGATGCGACTCCTCCTGGTTCCGGGGCCCACTCCCCATCGTGGGGTGCCCAACGGCCTCACGCCACCCCATCCGAGGCGGAATGCCCACCGCATCACGTCCTGAAGCGTCAGCCCTGGGGGGTATGCTTCATCCCATCGCCGCTCCGGATGCGGCACGGAGGGTCGGTCATGGCGGACATCGCGGACGGGGAGCAGGTCTCGGTTCAGGGCTCGGGTTCCAAGCCCTACATCCTCAAGAACACCGGCGGTGTGTATTCGTGTTCATGCCCCGCCTGGCGCAACCAGTCGGTGGCCATCGAGCGGCGCACCTGCAAGCACCTGCGCCGCGTGCGCGGAGACGCCGCGGAGGATGCGCGCATCGGCGGTGACGCATCCGGCGCTCCCGCGGCCCCTGCGCGTCCGACGAGGAGCACGTCGGCCAGCGACGACACCAAGGCCCCGCCCCTGCTGCTGGCCCAGTCGTGGGAGAACGACGTGGACCTCACCGGCTGGTGGATGAGCGAGAAGCTGGACGGCGTGCGCGCGTACTGGGACGGGAAGCAGTTCTGGTCACGGCTGGGCAACGCGTTCCTCGCGCCGGAGTGGTTCACCGCGGGGCTGCCGGACTTCCCGCTCGACGGTGAGCTGTTCGGCGGGCGCAAGCGCTTCCAGCGCACGGTGAGCATCGTCCGCCGGCAGGACCGCAGCGATGATTGGAAGGAGCTGGCCTTCGTCGCCTTCGACGCGCCCGGCGTGGAAGGCACCTTCGAGGTGCGGCTGGAGCGCTGCCGGCAGTGGATGGAGGAGACGAAGCCCGCGTATGCGCAGTGGCACGCCCACGCGCGCTGTGACGGCACGCCGCACCTGCGCGCGGAGCTGGCGCGCGTGGAGGCACTGGGTGGAGAGGGCCTCATGCTGCGCCAGCCCGGGTCGCGCTACGAGGCGGGCCGCTCCCACACGCTGCTCAAGGTGAAGAGCTTCAAGGACGACGAAGCGCGCGTGGTGGGACACGTGGCTGGCGCGGGCCGCCACAAGGGCCGCCTGGGCGCGCTGGAGGTGGAGCTGCGTAACGGCACGCGCTTCAGCGTGGGCACGGGCCTGTCAGACGCGGAGCGCGCATCGCCGCCACCCGTGGGTGCCATCATCACCTTCCGCTACCAGGAGCTGTCCAACGACGGCGTGCCACGCTTCCCGTCGTACGTGGGTGTGCGCGTCGACGCCGCCCCCTTCGCCGCGAGCTGAGGCCAGCCGTCCCACGGCAGGAGTCACCGGTCCGCTGGTCGACGGAGCGGCGCCGCATTGCCACCTGACAGACGGTGCGTGCCCGAGGTGATGCGCGCCCGAGCGCCGCCCTGGTGTCTGCTTCAGGGAACCATGCACTGCGAGCTCTGTCTGACCGAGCATCCCTACGATGTGGCGTGTGGCGGCGAGCCCTGGACGCAGGTGTATCTGTCCACGGGCGACGCGGAAGCCCCTCCCGCGGACCTCACGGGCCAGACGTTGGGGAGTTACCGGTTGGTCCGCCGGCTGGGCGCGGGAGGGATGGGCACCGTCTACCTGGGCGAGCAGACGCGCATTGGCGCACGGGTGGCGGTGAAGGTGCTGCACCCCCACCTAGGCCGGGACGAAAGCCTCCGCGCGCGTTTCTACGCGGAGGCGCGGACGGTCAACGTGGTGGGCCATCCGAACATCGTCCACATCTTCGACATCAACGAGGCGCCCGGCGGCATCCACTACTTCGTCATGGAGTACCTGGAAGGCGTGCCCATGTCGCACCTGCCCCGGCCCATGGTGCCCGCGACGTTGGTGTCGCTGCTGGCGCAGGCGTGTGACGCGCTGGACGCGGCGCACCGGTGCGGCGTGGTGCACCGGGACTTGAAGCCGGACAACCTCTTCGTGGTGCGGCACGCGGGCGAGCCGCCGTCGCTGCGCGTGCTGGACTTCGGCGTGGCCAAGGCGCGTCGTCCCCACCCGGGTGAGGATGAAACGGCGGCGGGCATCGTCCTGGGCACGCCGGCGTACATGGCGCCCGAGCAGTCCGCGGGGCAGCCGGTGGACGGACGCGCGGACATCTACGCGCTGGCGGTGACGGCCTACTACCTGTCCACGGGGCAGCTTCCCTTCGAGCGGGGACAGATGGTGGAGCTGGCGCTGGGCACGGGCCCGGTGGGCGCGCCGCCGCCGCACCTGCTGGTGCCCGGGGTTCCGCCCGCATTGTCGGAGGTGCTGCTGCGCGCGCTGTCGCGCCGCTGCGAGGACCGCTACGCCACCGCGCTGGAGTTCAAGGAGGCCCTGCTGCTGGCCGCCGCCCAGCCGCTGGCGGACGCCCTGTCACCCCAGACGCCGCCGCCACGCAGCCACACGCCGGTGCCGTCCCTGGCGTGGCTGGACACAGAGGGCCCGGCGACGGAGCCCAACGCGCTCACCCCGCCCCTGACGTGGGTGGCGCGGGTGCGGCGCCGCTCCGGCGCGGGCGACGTGGAGGTGCTGTGCACGGAGCTGAGCCGGGGCGGGCTCTTCATGTGCTGCGCGGACCCCTTCCCGCGCCTGTTCAACCGGCTGGAGTTCACCCTGCTGCTGGCCGGCGAGCTGGTGGAGTGCGCGGGCGAGGTGGTGCGCCACGTGGACGCCGCCCAGGCGCAGACGTGGGGCATGTTGTCCACGGGCGTGGGCGTGCAGTTCATCAACCCATCCGCCCGGCTGTGCGAGCTCATCCGCCGCGTGCAGCCCCACCGGCTGACCACGCCCGCGTCCACGTTGATGCGCGCGGAGGTGGTGCTGTGACGCGGGCCGCGCGTCACTTCACCGTGAAGGTCCGTGAGGCACCGGAGTAGGGCCGCACGTTGCCGTCCCAGCCCGACTTCCAGTTGCCTTCGTGGACGAGCCGGTACGTGCCCGTCACCGTGTCGTCGGGGATGTCCCACGTCACGGTGACGTGGGAGCACGCCAACGTGGGCACGCAGTTCTCGCGCCGCCACTGGTAGCGCGTGGCCGGGTCCGCGTCGGTGGCCACGTCCGTCCAGGTGCCGTCCGGCTCGCGCCGCTGCACGCGCAGGAAGGTGCCCTCCAGGCGCAAGTCATTCTTGGGATGCCCGCCCCAGAAGGTGGCGCTCGCCGTGTCGCCGCGCGAGTACGTGGGCCGCGCGTCGGTGACGACCTCGCCGAAGTCCACCCACAAGAGCTTGTCGTCGAACACCACGCCGGGTTGCAGGCTGAGCTGCTCCTTGCGCAAATCCCTGGGCGTGGGCCCGGGAGGCACACCGGCGCCGTCTCGCAACGACGTGGCCAGCAGATGGAAGTTCTGCTGGAGGGCCGCGAGCGTCCACGGGCCGAAGTGCGTGGAAGCACCTTCGTAGTCCTGGCGCGCGTACTCCTCGCGGGTGGTCACGTAGCCTGAATAGGCATTGGACAGGCCGGCGATGACGACGTCCGTCACGCCCGCGGGCGCCAGCGCCGTCTCCACGGTGTCGCGCAGGCGGCGTCCGGCCATGGTCGTCAGCTCGAAGGGCACCGCCACCAGCGCCAGGTTGCCGATGGTGACCAGTTGCAGGGGCAGCACCTCCGGCGTCCACGGAAAGGGCCGCATGCTGCCCATCTCCAGGACGATGGGCTTCTCCGCCTGACACGGCGTGGTGGTGAGCGAGCAACTGAACTGCCCCCAGGCATTCTGGCCGGCGGCGCAGGTGACGCCCTCCACGCCGACGCCCGGCCCGTCCTCCGCCCCCGCCAGCATGGACACGCCGATGGCGGCCGGACAGGTGGCTCGCGGCGCGCCGTCCGCGAAGGCTGGCGCTACGTCCACCGCGTCCATCTTCACGTAGACGTGCCGGTAGTCCACGCCGCCCGTGAGCGGCGTCTTCGCCTCCGCCCACAGCTTCGCGGCGAAGTCGTACTGCTTGCGGCCGGAGAGGTCCGTGTCCTCGAAGTCATTGGCCCCGCCGCCGTGGGTGCCTCCCAGGATGTTGGGCGTCACGTCGCCCTCGTTCGCGTTGGCGAAGGCCGCTACGAACGTGTCCCCGGCCCCCTGCGCCTGCTCGGCGAGGTACGAGGCCAGGCCCTTGTTGTCGCCGCTGATGAGCGTGTTGCCGTTGCCCATGGACGTGGCGTGCACCGCGAACCAGTTGATGAGCCCCACGTCGGCGCCATCCGCGCGGGTGAGGCGCAGCAGCGTCATCCGCGTGTCCACGTCGTGCGCGTAGCGGGCGCGCTCGTCGGCCGGGTTGAGCAGGTAGGCCTTGGGGGAGCGGTTGCGGCTGGCGCCGAACAACTCCCCCGACGACAGGCGCAGCGTGCCCTCGGCGAGCCGCTCATGCGCCCGGACGATGGAGGCGACGATGCCGGAGACGATGGCCTCGAAGTTCTGCGGCGAGAAGCCCAGCGTGGTGAGGTTGTAGAGGGTGTAGTGCGAATAGCCCCCGGGCCCGGAGTGGGTGTGGGTGGCGCTCAGCAGCACGTTGTCGTCGGTGTACAGGTCGCCATAACGCGCGCGCAGCCGCTCCACGACCTGCTGCTTCACCGCCTGGAACACCATGCCCAGGTCCGCGCTGACGAAGGCCACCCGCTTGCCGTTGCAGGGCGAGGCGATGACGAACGCCCGCGAGCGCAGCCGCTGGTGGATGCCGGTGGTCTGCTGCTCCAGCATGCCGTAGCCCATCATCCCCACCTCGGCGGCGGGGCCGGTGATGTCAGCGCTGCCCGCGCCCAGCAGGAAGTCCCGCGCGTCCTCGCACGCGCCCGTCAGGCCAGACGCGGAGGACTCCGGATGCGGGGAGGTCCGCCAAGGCTGGCTGGCCGCCTGGGCGCCCGTCGCGAGCACGAGCGAGAGCACCAGCAGATGCCGGACGAAGTGGGTGCGCATGGCCTGCCTCCAAGGCGCCAGGGGACATCCCCCGGGGTGGAAGTGGATAACGCTTCAGGGCGGGCGTGCAGTACCGGAAGAACGAGCCGTCGAGGGGGCTACAGTCCGCGCGAGGGCCGGAGGTGACACCGGCCGTCTCAGCGCTCACGCGCCCGGCCGGTTCGCCGGGGCCTTGGGCGGCGCGGCGCTGAGCGCCACGCGGAAGGTGGTGCCGGCGCCCACCGACGACTCCACGGAGATGTGGCCGCCCAGCGCCGTCACAATCGTGTCACAGATGGACAGCCCCAGGCCGGTGCCCAGGCCGGAGGACTTGGTGGTGAAGAAGGGGTCGAAGATGCGGCGCAGGTGCTCCGGGGGGATGCCCTGGCCCGTGTCGCTCACCACCACCATCACCCGGCCGCCCACCTCCGTGCGGGTGGTGAGGCGGATTTCGTTCGCCTCCGAATCGCCCTCGTCGATGGCGTGCGCGGCGTTGATGAGGAGGTTGAGGAACACCTGGAACAGCTTGCCCTCGTTGCCACGGACGAGCGGCACCTCTCCGTAGTCCTTCACCAGCCGGGCGCGGGCGCGCACCACGCTGGCGGCCATCTGCGTCACGGATTCGAGCACCGCGTGGACGTCCACCGACTCTTCCTTGCCGTCCTCGACGCGGGAGAAGACGCGCAGCTGGCGGACAATCTGGCGCATGCGCTCGGCGCCCTCGCGGGCGTCGTCGAGCACCTGCCGCAGCTCCACCATGTCCTCCGGGGAGAGCATCCGTGGACGCACGCCGCCCACGGCGCTGTGGAGGAAGTCCAGGTTGGACAGCACGTAGGCCAGGGGGTTGTTCAGCTCGTGGGCGATGCCGGCGGCCAGCAGGCCCATGGAGGCCATGCGGTCGGTCAGCATGAGCTGCGCCTGGGTGCGCTTGCGCTCGGTGAAGTCGCGCGCCACGGTGATGCGCGCGGGCGAGCCGTCCAGCACCACGGCCAGCGTCACCAGGTCCGCCACCACCACCTCGCCGTCGCTGCGCACCAGCGGCATCTCCACCACGCGCGCCGCGCTCTTGCCCTCCAGCGCCTGGCTCAGGTGGAGCTGCGCGGCCCCCCGGTCCTCGGGGCGGACCAGGTCCAGCATGTGGCGGCCCACCAGCTCCGAGGCGTCGCGGAAGCCCAGGTACTGCACCAGCGCCGGGTTGACGGAGAGCAGCACGCCGTCGCCCACGTGCACCAGCACCGGGTCCGGGAAGGCCTCGATGAGCAGGTGGACGCCGGCCTCGGTGCGCCGCAGCGTCGTCTCCGTGCGCATGCGCAGCGCGTTGGCCGAGCGCTGCTCCAGCGCCAGGGACAGCGCGCCCGCCGCGCCCGACAGCAGGTTCACCTCGATGGGGCCCCAGGACTCGGGTTCGCGGCAGTTGTCGAAGCCGATGACGCCGAAGAGCTGCCCGTGGACGTGCATGGGCAGCAGCAGCACGGAGCGGACGCCCTGCGCCTCCAGCATGGGCGCCAGCAGCTCCGAGAAGTCGCGCGGCTGGCCCTGCACCGGCTCGCCGCGCTGCAGCTTTTCGGACTGGTGGGGACGCAGGGCCGCGTCGAAGGGCAGGCCGTGCATGTTGGGGTCCTCCAGGTTGGGAGGAATCCCCGGCGCGCACCACTCAGCGCGCTGCGACGCCAGCAGCGTGCCGTCGTCGGCGAAGTGCATCTCGAAGACGTAGACGCGGCTGGCGGCGGACACGTGGCCCAGCGGCTCGACGACGGCGCCGTACAGGTCGTCCGGCAAGTCGTGCCCCATCATCCGCCGCTGCACCTGCACCATGGCGTCCAGGTAGCGCTCGCGGGTGGTGACGGCCTCCTCCGCGGTGCGCCGCGACGTCACGTCCAGGAGCGTCCCCAGCACCTCGCCCGGCACGGTGGCCAGGGCCCGGGCGGACAGCTCCACCCAGCGGACGCCATGGCCGCCGCCCGTGTCCACGCGCACTTCCTGGCGCGAAACGGGGGTGCCGGGCGTGTACGCCAATAACGCCTGGGCGCGCTCGCGGTCCTCCGGGTGGATGGCCTCCAGAAGCGCGCGGCCCCGCCACGCGGACACGGGCGTCCCGGTGAGCCGCTCCCAGGCACCGCCCAGCACCGTGAGCCGCCCCTGCGCGTCGAGCTGGAACACCACCTCGTGCAGCAGCTCGGACAGGTGCCGGAAGCGCTCGGACTCCACGTGGCTCCCGGCGTGTGATGCCTGCGACTTCATGGGAGGGAGCAGGTCACACGCCATGTCGGCGGGAGCCGTCCCTGAAGCCTTCCCGGGAGCGTCCATGACCGCCGCGTCCCGTTGCTCGTCTGCCACGTGCTGGCCTCCCTAGCGCCTCATCGGGGAGGGGCTGGAGCCCAGACAGCACCTACGGCTGCCGGGAACGATTCCAGACCCTGCGGTTCCCCTCCCGTGGCGACGTCGACCCGAAGCATATTGGGTCTCAATAACTGGAAGTCAATGAATGCGGGAGAAGTTCACGCTCCGTCTTCGGGCTCCCATCCACCCGGAGCACCTGACCGGGGCCGCTGCCGCCGGTCGCCTACGACGCGGGCCGGCACGCCCGCGACAATGGCCCACGCCGGCACATCCCGGGTGACGACGGCCCCCATGGCCACCACGGCGTGGTCCCCCACGGAGACACCGTCCGTGATGCCGGCGTTGGCCCCCACCCACACGTCCGCGCCGATGACGAGCCCCCGCGACGTGACGGGCTGCTCGCGCACGGGCCGGTCCGGGGCAATGCCGTGGTCGAAGGCGTAGAGGGTCGCCCCGGTGGCGATGCGGGTGCCCTCGCCGATGCGGATGCCTGCGGCGCCGCCGTCCAGGCTCGCCCGGGCGTTGATGCTCACCCGGGGCCCGAGTGTCACGGGGCCGTGGAGGAAGACATCCGCGGCGATGCTGCACCCGGGGCCGATGGAGACGGTGCGGCCGGGCTCGGCGAAGATGCGCGCCTCCGGGGCGATGAAGCACCCCTCCGCGATTTCCACCGTCTCCAGTTCGCGCAGCAGCGACTGCACCTCGCGCTGCCAGGCGTCCGCCCATTCGCGGTGGCGGGGCTTGAGGACAAAGTAGAGCCACGGCATCCAGGAGAGCCGGCGCTTGTGCTGCTCACGGCGAAGCGCGTCCAGGTCCACGCCCCTCCCCTATCATGCTCCGGTGGCCAGCCGGGTGGGTTCCCAGGTGAAGCGGCAGCGCTCGCGCTCCCGGGCAATGGCCTCCACGTCTCCGGCCTCGGGCTCCAGGCGCGACACCATGTCGCTCGCCTCCCATGCGTAGGGCTGACCGTTGAGCAGGACGTGGCCGTCCACCACCGACTGGGAGACCTCCATGAGAGGCAGCCGCTCCAGGTCGCGCAGCAGCGCCTCGAAGCGCCCCTGCCGCGCCGGGTCGAGGAAACGGAAGCGCGAGCGCGCCAGCGCCGCCAGGTGGAACCACATGGGACGGAAGGCCACGCCCGCCAGGGCGAGTCGCCGGGCCATCACGAGCAGCATCTCCGTCGCCTCGCGCGCCAGGCCCAGGCCCGGCACGTCCTGGCCGGGGAGCCGCGAGCGCCCCTCTCTGAAGCGGGCGCGCGGGTGGCGCAGGCTGAGCCAGTTGACGAAGAGGAAGGGCTCCCCCACCAGCACGCGGCGCTCCACGACACAGTCCACCAGTTGGTGCTCCTGGCCCGCGGCGCAGCCGTGCACCTCCATCCGGTCCCCCTCTCCCACGGAGCTCACTTCCACGCGCAGCCGGCTGTAGCCGAGCCGCTCCACGTAGGAGAGGATTCCGTAGCGGAAGAAGGCGTACTCGAGCGCCTGCGCCGTGTAGTAGCCGAGGATGCGCGGCGGGCGCTGGCCGCCGCTCAGGCCGAGGGCGCCCTCCAGGTCCTCCTGGGTGATGGGCTCGTCCAGCGGCGTCGCGCCCTCGCGCGTCAGTGAACGGGCGATGCGCCGATACCGCGCGCTCAGCGGGTCATAGCGCGCCCTGATGCGGCGACGGCCCTGCCCCGCGAGGACGAGCACGGTGCCCGCGAACACCTTCCACGCGTCGCGGTGGTAGCCCCCGCCTGGAAGCCAGACGCTGGGGATGCCACGCAGGGCGCGCGCCAGGGCCCGGTCCCTGCGACGGGCGCCGTCCAGGGACAGGCCCACGCGGCCGAAGCGGTCTCCCGCGAGCACGTCGCTGCCCGCGATGACGAAGGCCACGTCCGGCCGGGGCATGCGCTCCAAGAGTCCGTCGAGCAGGGCCAGGTACGTCCTGTCATCCGTGTCCTCGGGGACGCGCGTCTCATCCACTTCGGGCGACAACGCGCCCCAGTCGCTGCCGGACAGCGAGCCAATCCAGGCCCGCTTCTGTCCCGCCAGACACTCCGCCGTGCCATCCGGCGGGTGGGCATCCAGGTCGAGCACCACGGCCTGTCCGTCGAAGCCATCCGCGTGGAGGGCGGCGAGCGCTATCGCGATGTCATTCACCGCGCAGAAACCGCCGCCGCGCGCCGGACCGGCGTGGTGGAAGCCGCCCGCCATGTTCACCACCGGGCCCTTACGCGCCACCGCGAGCCGCGCCGCGCCCAGCGTGCCGCCGCACACCCGCCGCAGGTTGGACAGCAGCGCGTCCACCGGCACGTCAGCGGGGTCGGTGGCGAAGATGCGCGCCAGCGTCTCCGGCTGGCCGAGCGACTCCAGGTAGGCGGCGTCATGCACGCGCGCCAGTTCGGCGAGGCTCACCGGCTGCGGGTGGTGCACGTCCTGGGTGCGCAGCGAGCGGGCCTCCAGGAGATACCAGGTGGTGAAGTCCACGCCGCGCGGCTCGATGCCCGCGGAGGACTCGATGCCGGTGAGGGGCAGCCGGTAGGACTCGTCGTAGAAGGCGGGCACCGGCGCGCCGCCCCAGCTCCATCGCGACAGCCAGTCCCACAGGCTCATGGGACCATGTCTCTCACGGCGCCCAGTCTGGGACCAGGGTCCAGCAGGACGCCCAGGCACCCCGGCCCCGTGGAGCTTCGCGCAGTGAACGGCGCCATGGGGTGGACGACATGACGCGGCCCGCCGCGCTTCACTCCACCGGGCGCCGGGCCTCCGCGCGCAGCGCAGGGCTCCGCCGGCGGAGCGTCCGCGCACAGACCGCCATGAGCAGCGCCCACGCCAGTCCGGCCACCCAGCCGCCCAACACGTCCGTGGGGTAGTGCACGCCCAGGTAGACGCGCGTCAGCCCCACGAGGAACGACAGCAGCAGCGCCACGGTGAGGACGTAGACCTTGAGTCGCTTGCGCTCGGCGAGCTGAGCCAGCAATGCGCCCAGCGTGAGATACACGGTGGCCGACAGCATGGCGTGCCCGCTGGGGAAGCTCTGGCTGACCACCTCGGTGAGGTGCGGCACCACGGACGGCCGAGGCCGGGCGAAGAACTGCTTCAGCAAGACATTGAGGCCCGTGCCCCCCAGCGTCGCGCCCAGCACGAGCAGCAGCGTCCGGTAGCGCCTCACCAGCAGGAGGAAGCCACACACCGCCAGGGTGGCGAGCGTCAGCACGGGAACGCCCCCCAGCGCCGTCACGTCCTCCGCCGTGCGCCGCAGCCACCAGGGCCCGCGAGGCTGCGCCGGGTCCTCGGGGTTGCGCAGCGCCAACAGCATGCGTTCATCGAGCTGCTGCGTCTCGCCCTCGGCCACCTCGTCCGACAGGGCGATGAAGCCCAGGCAGCAGACCAGCAACAGCAACAACAGCCCCAATGGCCGCGTCACCGTCACGTCCCATCCCGACAGCCACTGCCAGAGCCTCCGCCACATGGCGGTGACTGTATGCACTCCGGCGTCCGGCGGGACGTCTCCCGCGCGGAACGTTGGCTATCCGGGAAGACGGATGCGGTCGCTGCCCGCGCTGCCGAAGGCCGCGCCGAGGACGCAGAAGAAGTGCAGAACGAGGCCCGGGATGAAGAAGAACCAGTAGCCGGCCCCCACCATCAGGAACCACAGGACGGCGCGCAGGAACTGGCCCTTGTAGAGCTGTCCCAGGCCGGGAATGACCAAGGACAGCACCCCGGCGATGAGGAAGTTGAAGCGGCGCTCGCGGATGATGTCGGCCATGGCAGTCTCCAGTCCTGGCCCCCATATAAAGGAGGGGCCGGGGCCGCGAAAGCCCTGGAGTGAACGGCTGGACGCTCGGGCCACGAGCGGCACGGCCTCCCCGCGCCTGGCTGCTATCACAGGGCCCCAAGGAGGCACTTCCATGGCCATTTCCACCATCGACCCGGCGACCGGCAAGACGCTGCGCACCTTCACGCCCCTCTCCGCCGAGGAGCTGGAGGCGAAGCTCCAGACCGCCGCCGACACGTTCCGCGCCTACCGCGAGACGACCTTCGCCGACCGCGTCACCTGGCTGCGGCGCGCGGCCGACCTGCTGGAGGCCGAGGCCGACCGCTACGGCCGCATCATGACGCAGGAGATGGGCAAGCCCTTCGACGCCGCCAGGGCCGAGGCGAAGAAGTGCGCCACGGCCTGCCGCTACTACGTGGACAAGGGCGAGTCCCTCCTGCGCGACAGGCTCGTCGACATGGGCACCGGCCGCGCCTTCGTGCGCTACCAGCCCCTGGGGCCCGTGCTGGCCATCATGCCGTGGAACTTCCCCTTCTGGCAGGTGGTCCGCTTCGCCGCGCCCGCGCTGATGGCGGGGAACGTGGGCCTGCTCAAGCACGCCCACAACGTGCCCCAGTGCGCCCTGGCCCTGGAGGAACTCTTCCTTCAGGCGGGCTTCCCACGCGGCGCCTTCCAGGCGCTGCTCATCGAGACAGCCGACGTCAATCGCGTCATCGAGGACCGCCGCGTGCGCGCGGTGACGCTCACCGGCAGCGAAGGCGCGGGCAGGGCCGTGGGCGCCGCCGCGGGCAAGGCCATCAAGAAGGTGGTGCTGGAGCTGGGCGGCAGTGACCCGTTCATCGTCATGCCCAGCGCGGAC
Organism: Myxococcus sp. AB056; assembly: GCF_006547365.1. Taxonomy (NCBI): domain Bacteria; kingdom Pseudomonadati; phylum Myxococcota; class Myxococcia; order Myxococcales; family Myxococcaceae; genus Myxococcus; species Myxococcus sp. AB056. The sequence goes on from NZ_VHLB01000038.1 coordinate 28,268, forward strand.
ATGGAGAAGGCGGTGGAGACGGCGGTGTCCGCGCGCCTCATCAACAACGGCCAGTCCTGCATCGCCGCCAAGCGCTTCATCGTCGCCGACGCCATCTACCCCGAGTTCGAGCGCCGCTTCGTGGAGCGGATGAAGCGCGTCACGGTGGGCGACCCCATGGATGCGAAGACGGACCTGGGTCCCCTGGCGACGCGCGGCATCCTCGACGGGCTCCATGCCCAGGTGGAGGCGAGCGTGAAGGCCGGCGCGAGGCTGCTCCTGGGCGGCAAGCCCCTGGAGGGTCCGGGGAACTTCTACCCGGCCACCGTCCTGGCCGAGCCCCCGCCCCAGGCCCCCGCCTTCCACGACGAGCTCTTCGGCCCCGTGGCCACGCTGCTGCGCGCGCGTGACGTGGACCACGCCTTGGAGCTGGCCAACGCGACGCCGTTCGGCCTGGGCGCCAGCGTGTGGACACAAGACGAAGCCGAGCAGCGGCGCTTCATCGACGGCATCGAAGCGGGCATGGTGTTCGTCAACGCGCTGGTGGCGTCGGACGCCAGGCTTCCGTTTGGCGGCGTGAAGCACTCCGGCCACGGGCGCGAGCTGGCGGACGTGGGCATCCACGAGTTCGTCAACATCAAGTCCGTCCGCATCGCCGCGGCGGAGGATACGAAGCAGCAGCCTCCGCCCCGCGGCGCCATCAGCGAGTAGACGGCCCTTCAGCGAAACGGCCGGGGCGTGGCCTCACCGCGCCCCACTCGCATGAGCTGCCCCTGACGGAAGCGCAGCTCCGCGCAAGCGCGCCGTTTTACATGATATGCAACAGTTGCATGGAGATCTTCCGTCTCGCGGATACGGTTGAGTTGAATAACGCATGGCTTGTCGGCCTGAGCGTGTCCCTGATGTTGCTCGCGCTCTGGGCCCTTCTGGTGGCCTCCAGTGCGCTGCTGTACCAGGGCATCCGGCTGGTGGGCCTGAAGGTGCTGGAGCAGGCGGCAGACGCCCTTCGCAAGCGCGCCCGGCTGAGCGCCGCCCTCCTGTCCTTCGTGGTGGTGGTCGCCGGCATCGCGGTGCTGGGCTTCTCCCTGTGGGCGAAGAAGGACCTGGCCCCCCACTTCAATGCCTTGCTTGGGGGGGTGACAGCGGAAGGGCTGGCGAGCGTGGGGCGCGGAGCGGGGCTGCTGGTGCTGTTGATGGCGGCCTTCCTGGTGCTGGAACGCGCGGCGAGCCAGCTCCTGGTGCGGCTCGAACGCAGGTTGAACGAATGGCAGTTGCCCCCGGAGCAAAGGGCACATGCCCAGAAGGCGATGGAGCAGGGGCCCGGCTTCATCAAGCTGCTGCTGGCCTACTTCGCGGTGGGCCTGGCGCTCGCCTCGCTGCAACTCCCGGCCGTGCTCGACTGGCTCATTGGCACCACCCTCTTCGTGCTGCTGGCCATCAGCGGCGGGCGGCTGGCGGTGTCCCTGCTGCACCTGGCGTCAGAGCGGCTGGTCGGGACCTGGGCGGCGAAGAGCACGGCCGCGAAGTACGAGGAGTACTTCCTGGCCCTCGGCCGGCTGCTCCCGGTGGGGCAGAAGAGCCTGGAGGCCATCGTCTACATCTCGGTGGCGACGCTCGTCATCCGCCGGTTCCAGGGCCTGGAGTTCTTTGCGCCCTACGGGCCGGTGCTCATCCGCGTCATCGCCCTGTTCTTCGCCGCCAGCGTCGTCGTGGAGTTCGTCCGGCTGCTCATCGCGCGGGCATTCAAGGTGGACGGCCCCAACCTGGATGACGCGACCCGGCGGCGCAACACCTTCGTCGCCCTCATCCAGAGCGCCTCCAAATACCTGGTCTACTTCCTGGTGGGGATGATGGCGCTCAGCGACATTGGCGTGGACCCTACCCCCATCCTCGCTGGCGCCGGCATCGTCGGCCTCACCGTGGGCCTGGGCTCGCAGGCCATCGTCACGGACATGGTCAACGGCGTCTTCCTGCTCTTCGAAGACCAGATATTGAACGGCGACTACATCCGCATCAACGATACAGAGGGCGTGGTGGAGGAGATAACGCCTCGCATCACCCGCATTCGTGACCGCTTCGGGCGCCTTCACATCCTCCGCAATGGCGAGGTCAAGAATGTCATCAACTACAGCCGCGGCTGGACGCTGGCCATCGTGGACATGGCCGTGGCCTACGAAAGCGACCTGAAGAAGGTGATGGATGTGATTCGCCAGGTGTGCGAGCAGGTGCCCATGCTGTCGCAGGGGAAGGTGTCCGAAATCCCCAAGCTTCTGGGTATCGAGAGCATGGACGAGAGCTGGATGACCATGCGCATCGAAGCCAAGGTGCAGCCAGGGACACACTTCGACGTGAAGCGGCTTCTCAACCGGCTGCTGATCGAGGCCTTCACCGCCAATGGCCTGGAAATCCCCTACCCCAAGGGGGTGGAATACGAGGGGGGCCCGTTGCTTCCCGCCACCTCCGCGGCACCGCAGGAGGAGCCCCAGGCGCTCGCCGCCTCACACCGGTAACGATAGCGGTGCCTCCCCAGGATTCGAGTTGCTTCGTCTTCAGCCGCAATCCCTCTCACCCCTTGGAGTCCGTCCCATGAAGAAGGCTTTCCTCATCGCCCTGTCCCTGTCCCTGCCCGCGTTCGCCTCGTCCGACTTCGATTCGGAGGACCTGTCGGTGGACGTGGACCCGGAGGAACTCGTGAGCCAGGAGGCCGCCGACGCCAGCCGGCCGCCGCTGCTCCAGTTCTGCTGGAACCTCCACTACACGTCGTGCTCCGGCCCGGGTACGACGCAGCAGTGTACGGATGGCATCTGGTCCGACTACGTCTGCACCTGCCGCACCCTGGGCACGCGCAACGTCTGGGTCTGCCCCGAGGTCCGCTGAGTGCCGGGGGCGAGGACTGGGCCTGATATTCTCGCCCCGCTCGCAGTCCATCTTCACACCTGATTCTCGCATCCGGCACGGGTCCATCCGCGCGGCAATGCGCATGGCCTGCGTCGCCACCGTGGCGCCCCCTGAAGACAAGTCACCGTTCACCGGTTGGTGCCAGATTGAAGGGACTCGCGTGGCGTGCTGGAGTTCCTGACGGACACACTGCGCACGTACCGCCGGGGCCGACCGTCCCCCTCGCCAACCGCGAACCGCGTCCCTCGTGGACGCGCCGGACAGCACCCGGCGTGGCCCACGCCCCAGCGCCAGGCTTCTACCGCGTCCGCGTCCGGCCACCACCGCCGGGCGCGGCGTGGACCTCCTCCAGCGCCTGCGTCACCGCTTCCACTTCCGCACCGAGCTGCTCCACGCTCTGTCGCAGCCCCAGCCCGGCGATGTCCTCCCCCACAGTGTCCGCCGAGCGCACCCGCAGCACCTGCGCGTAGAGGCTCTCCAGGGTGTAGTAGAGGCGCATGTGCTCCGCCTCGAGCCGCGCCGCCGCGGTGGCCAGCTCCGCGCGCTGACGCCGCTGCGACTCCAGCGCGGCCAGCGCTCCGGCCAGCCGCTCCCGCACCACCGCGTCCTCTTCCGAAGCCACCCGCGCGGCCAGCGCGTCCCTTTCGGCGTCCAGTCGCTGCGCCTCATCCGGTGGCGCCAGCGCTCGCAGCTCCCGCTCACGGCGCACCAGCGCATGACACCCCTGCCGCAGTGCCTCCACCGTGCGCTCCGGCGCATGGACCAGCTCGCGCAGCACCGCGGGCCCCTCGCGCAGGGCCTCCATCAACCGGGCGCAGAGAGCGTCCACCTTCGCCACCCGGGCGTCCGCCTCCACCTCCGAGGCCCCCACGGGCGTTGGCGTTCGCACGTCGCGCGCGCGGCCCTCGTCACGCCGGGGACGCTCCAGGTGCTTCAACGAAGCCAGGAAGAAGCCCAGGGCCACGAAGACCAGCCACCACAGCCGGCGGGGCTGCGCCAGGGCCATCAACACGCACGTTATCGACGCGGCGACGTAGGCGGCGCCCCGCGCGGGGTTGCGAGAGCGGTTGGACAGCACCTCCCGTTCGGCGCGGCGGGCGGCGCGCTTCGCCTCCCGCCGCCACTGCTTCTCCCACTTCCTGCGAATCTTCCGGGGCGGCATCTGCCCGGTGCGGCGCACCCAGGCCTCCACCGCCGCGTCCTCACGCGCACGGCCCTCCGAAAGCGCGTCTTCCAACCTGAGCAGGCGTTCATGTTGGAGACGGGAAGGTGGGGAAACCGGAGGTTGAGGACGTCCGCGAGGCACGGGGTGACGATAACGACGACACGTCCCCGCTGGGAGGGAATGCGCGCCATTCGTCGCCTGCTGCATATGCACGGTGCAACAAACGGAAATGCTCAACCGTTTGCATTCGCCCTGGGAAACTCCGTAGAGAATGTGCGCTGGCCGGGGGCGAAAAAGGGGGCAGGTGCCGTGGAGTTACCGGAGGCGAAGGGGGAGAGCGCCGGGTGGGAACCCGAGACCATCCGCGCCCTGCGAGGTGAGCAGAGCCGCGCGGCGTTTGCCCGCCTGCTGGGCGTCACCCCTCTCACCGTCTACCGCTGGGAGCTGCCGAGCGAAGCCCCCCAGGCCCGCCGTCCGCGTGGCCGCGTGGCCTTGGCGCTCCGCCAGCTCGCCGCGCGAGGCGAGGCCCCCACGCCCGTCGTCTCCGCGTCCCGGCGGCAGGAGCTGCATCCCGAGGAGCTGGCGCGCATCCTCCCCAGCGTCACCCACCTGACGCGGGCCGAGTGGCGAGCCGCCGAAGAGGAGCTGCTGTCACTGCTGGCCTCGGGCCTGCTGCGCACCCCGGGCGCGCGGGCCATGGCCGCGGTGGGACTGGCGTATCTCCAGCGCTGGGGCCGCGAGGACAGCCGGGGCGCCTTCACCACGCTGCTGCCCCACCTGGCGTTCGCGGACGCCGGCATCTTTCCCGAAGAGGTGGAGCTGCGCGTGCTCGCCATGGCGGCCAACCTCTACGCGTCACCGGACGGGAAGCTGTTCGACGCGAACAAGTCCGCCGCGTACGTGGCGCGCGCGGAGGCGCTGCTGGCCAACCACGACGACCCGGAGGTGCGCTGCCAGCTCCGCATGGCCGAGGTCGCCTGCGGCTTCTACCTGGGCGAGGCGGAGCGCATCACCCACGGGTCCGGACGGCTGGAGGATGCGCTCGAGCGGGTGAAGGACCCGGCCCTGCGACTGCTCGCCGAGGACGCCTGCGCCCACGAGGCGGCCCTGCGCGGCGAGGCCACCCTGGCCACGCGCCGCTTCCGCGAGGTTGCGCAGGGCGCGGCGCGGATGGGCTACGCCTTCCTGGAGGCGCGCAACCTGGCCTTCCTGGCCCAGCGCCGGCTGGACGAGGCCTGCGAGCCATCCGAGGCGCTCCAGCTGGTGCGCCGCGCGCGGGAGGCCGCGTATGGCGGGCGCATGGTCCGCGGCTTCTCCTTCATCTTCGCCGCGCGCGCGGAGGCCGAGGCCCTGCTGCGGCTGGCACGCTTCGCGGAAGCCGAGGCCGTGCTGGATGAAGCGGACGCGGTGGTGGAGGAGCTACGCTGGACGCCGCTGTACCTGACGGTGACGCGCGCGCGGCTGTACCTGCTCAGTGGCCGGTCCACGGACCTGCGCAAGCTGGCGCGGCACCTGGCGGCCTACGACGGCACCATCCAGCGGGCCCTCACCGGGGCCTATGCCCAGTTCGCGGAGTCGCTGGGCGACCTCGCCGAGGGCAACGCGCATCGCGCGGCGGAGGGCTTCGCCGCGGCCGGACAGCGCACCATGGAGCTGGGCGGCTGGCCCTACCTGCGCCGCGAATGCCTGCTGTACGAGACGTATGCGCGCGTCTACGCATGCCAGCGAGACGAGGGCCTGGTGCTGCTGCGGCGGGCGCGCGCCTTCCTGGAGCGCATGCCGTCCGCGTGGCACTCCGCCCTGCTCCACCGCTTCGAGGCCTTGCTGCACGTCCTGGACGGGCGCACCGCCGAGGCCCGGTCGCTGCTGGAGGCCGCGCTGGGCACCTTCAGCCTCACCGGCGACCTGTGCATGTCCGTCTACACGCGCCACCTGCTGGCGCTGCTGGCGCGGATGGAGGGCGACCCCGCCGCCGGCGAGCTGCTGGCCGCCAGCGAGGCGGAGCTGCGCCGCGTGGGCATGGTGGTGCACCAGCAGCACTTCGTGCACCACGTCGCCCGCGAGCCCCACGCCACCGCCCGCGAAGCCGAGGGCGCTCCCCGCCTGGGCGCGGAGGCCCTGGTGGTGCCCTTCGAGCGGCTGTCGGTGCGCGGCATGGGCGCGCCCCTCATCCAGCGCGAGCTGCTGGCCGTGGTGGAGGGGCTCTTCCCCCACGGCGCGCCCCGGCTGGAGGAGCTGGACTCGCAGGGCCGGGCCACGCCGCTGGGCGGCGACACCTCCGTGCCCGCCACCGAGGCCGTGGAGTTCGGGGACGGCTGTGGCCGGCGGCTCCGCCTGGGCGTCGCGGGTCACCTGCCCCCGGACGGCCGCGCGCTGCTGACGGCGCTGTCCCGGCTGGGCGGCTTCGCGCTGGAGGTCGCCACCCTGCGCGGCTTCGCCCAGGTGGACGTGCCCGCGCTCGTCAGTGAGGACACGGACGTGCGGGACGCGGACGTGCCGGGCTTCATCGCCGCCTCGTCCGCCATGCGGCGGCTGCGCTCGGAGCTGGCGAGCCTGTCCTCCAGCCGCGCCACCGTCATCGTCACCGGCGAGTCCGGCTCCGGCAAGGAGGTGGTGGCGCGGGCGCTGCACGCCTTGTCCACGCGCTCGCAGCGGCCCTACGTGGCCTTCAACTGCGCCGCGGTGCCCCGGGACCTCTTTGAAGGGCAGCTCTTCGGCTACCGGCGCGGCGCGTACACCGGCGCGGCCACGGACCACCCCGGCGTCATCCGCGCCGCGCACGGCGGCACCCTCTTCCTGGACGAGATTGGCGAGCTCCCCCTGGAGGTGCAGCCCAAGCTGCTGCGCTTCCTGGAGAACGGCGAAGTCTTCCCGCTGGGAGAGATGCGGCCGGTGGAGGTGGACGTCCGGGTGGTGGCGGCCACGCACCGGGATTTGGGCCAGCTGGTGCGGGAGGGCCGCTTCCGCGAGGACCTCTACTACCGCCTCCAGGTGGTGCCGGTGCGCGTGCCCCCGCTGCGCGAGCGGCGCGAAGACGTGGTGGCGCTGGCCCGGCACTTCGTCCGGCAGCTCACGCCCGAGGGCATGGAGCCGCCGCAGCTGGGGCCGGATGCCATCGCCGCGCTGATGTCACACCCGTGGCCCGGCAACGTGCGCGAGCTGCGCAACGTGATTGAGCGGTCCATGGCCTACGGGCCGTTCCCCGCGGTGCTGGGCGCGGAGCAGATGCGCATCGCGGGCTGAAGCCAGAGGAGTGGCCTCAGCCCGCGATGCGCTCCACCCTGTTTCCCCACACCCCTGTGGGAAGCGGCTCCAGAGGTGCGTGCGTCCACGCCTCTGGAAGAACACACCCACGGGTCGAAGAGGGGGGAAACTCCAACCCGGGGTGCCGAGGCCACCGAAGCGGCCTCATGCGAAAGATGTGTGTCTCCAGCGCCCACCGCGGCACCGGATGCACTGTGGGGGTGTTAAGCACCCGGCGTGCCAGTGCCCGGGAGGCGGATTGACTCAAATGGAAATCATCCGCGCGCCCGGACAGGGGGCGGGCATATCCAATGGATGCAGGACAGCATCCATCTGAATCATTCCGGATACACTGGATGTCCAGCCGGCCCGACAGCCGAGCAGCCGCGCTGATGGCCGGGGTGAGCCCCCAAGGGCCGTGTGGGACAGCGGCGAGGGGTGGAAGTGGGTTAAGGGGAGCGTGATGACCCACGCTGCCTCGTCCCGCCGGTTCCAGGCCTTCAGCCTGGGGGTGCTTGCCTTCACGCTGGTCGTGATTCTGTGGGGTGCCTTCGTGCGCGCCACGGGCTCGGGTGCCGGCTGCGGAGACCACTGGCCGGTGTGCAACGGCGAGGTCATCCCCCGGGCCCCCAGCGTCCAGACGCTCATCGAATACACGCACCGGCTGACGAGCGGCCTGGCGATGATTCTGGCGGTGGCGCTCTACGTCTGGGCCCGGAAGGGGCACGCCAAGGGCCACCCGGTGCGGAGCGCGGCGGCCTGGGCCCTGTTCTTCATGATGACGGAGGCGCTCGTCGGCGCGGGCATCGTGCTGCTGAAGTACGTGGCGGACAACGCCTCCGTGGGCCGGGCCCTGTGGATGGGCGTGCACCTGGTGAACACCTTCCTGCTGGTGGGCGCGCAGACGCTGGTCATCTGGTTCTCCCGGGGACGCGCCCCCTTGAGCCTGCGGGGACAGGGGCTGCCGGGCGCGCTGATGGGCCTGAGCATCCTGGGGCTGCTGGTGCTGGGCGTGAGTGGCGCCATCGCGGCGCTGGGGGACACCCTGTTCCCGTCCACCACGCTGGCGGAGGGCTTCCGCCAGGATATTTCGGAGACGGCGCACATCCTCATCAAGCTGCGGGTGCTGCACCCGCTGCTGGCGGTGAGCGTGGGCGCGTTCCTGGTGCTGGCGTCGCGGTGGGTGGCGCGGGTGCGGCCGTCGGAGGACGTGCGACGCGCGGCGTCCGCCATCACCGTGCTCTACGCGGTGCAACTGGGCGCGGGCGTCACCAACCTGCTGCTGCTGGCGCCGGTGTGGATGCAGCTGGTGCACCTGCTGCTGGCGGACTTCGTGTGGATGGCGGCGGTGGTGCTGTGCGCGGCGGGCCTGGCGGCGGATGCGCCCCGTGTGGTGGCTGAAGCCTCGCCTGCGTCGAGCGCCGAGCCGGTCTGACGGCGTTCGTCGTTATCGGACGCACGGGCGTGAGCGCCCCGCCCCGAAGTACTCATCCAGGGTGATACGCGCAGGGTGACGAGCCCGATACATGTGGCAGTCATGTCCAATCGGAACACCCGTCTTTCCCTTGCGTACGCGCTCGCGGCACTTGCACTGGGATGCTCCAGCAGCGCCACTGGCATTTCCAGCCGTCGCGACATGGCCCCTCAAGACGCGTACGCTCAAGCCGCCTGTCTGGACAGCGCGACATGTTGCATTCAGCGATTCGGCCCGGATGCGTGTGGCCTCTCCGCCACCGAGGCCGCTGTGCTCATGGCGGGCTCCCAGGTCGCGGCGGAGGCCGACGCGCCGGACGTCGATGACGCCCACAACACCAACCTGCCCGAGCGGAAGCGCCGCTGCATCGCGACCTACGCCGAGTGCAAGGACGACGACTGGCAGTGCTCCTGCTACGCCTGCTTCCGCTACTGCGAGGGCCAGCAGGAATGGCCCATCAACAAGTGCCGCCCCCGCCGGGGCAAGAGGTAACAGGGCATGGCGGATGAACTCGAGTGGGAGCCAGTACGAGCCCTCGCGCGGCGCGTGCGGGACGGTGAACGCCTGACGCTCACGGCGGAGGTGAGGGAAATGCTGGAACGCACCGCGCCGGAGGTAGGTATCGGCAAAGCCGACGCGGCAGCAGCCCTTGCCACGGCCGAAAAGGCCGAGGCCCTTCTGCTGGAATGCGCGCGCCGCATCAAGGAAGGCTCTGACCGCATTGTCGACGCGCTTTACCGTGCCAAGCGCCACCGAAAGGCCGGGGACTTCGACAGCGCCCGCCAGGAAATGCGGGAAGTGCTCGCCATCGAAGTGGTGCCACTCTATCGCGAGATCGCAGAGGGTCAGCTCGAAGACATGACAGAGGAGCCATGACGACGACAGGAGCACGACGGCTGCCGTGCGGCAGCTCTCGTTACGGTTCGTCGTGAGCATCCAGAGTGCGGCCTTCGACGCGCGGATGGGCTGGCGTCTGGACGATGACCTTCGCGCCTTCTCCCTTTCAGCGACTGTCTCGAGCGTGCCCTCGCGAGCGGCAACCGATTCTTCTGGCTCGACGAGCAGGACTAACGCGTCGAACGCACCGCAGTGCCCAGCCGCAGCCCCCGGGGCACCACCACACGCTCCACGGCGTCGAACAGGCCACTGGCTAGCAGTGCCAGCGCGGCTGCGGGGACCGCACCCTCCAAGATGAGCCGCACGTCATCCAACCGGATGCCCGTGAGAATCGGCTGGCCGTAGCCCCCTGCCCCCACCAGCGCACCCAGCGTGGCGGTGCCCACGTTGATGACCGCGGCCGTCTGGATGCCCGCGAGGATGGACGGCGCCGCCATGGGCAATTCGATGCGCCACAGCCGCGCCAGCGCGGGCAGGCCCAGCGCCTCCGCGGACTCGCGAACCTCGGGTGGGATTCCGGCCAACCCCGCCGCTGTGTTCCGGACAATGGGCAACAGGCTGTAGAGGAACAACGCGGCAATCGCCGGACGTGAGCCGATTCCCAGCAGCGGAATCATCACCACCAGCAGCGCCAGCGACGGCACCGTCTGGATGACACCCGTCAGCCCCAGCACCCCGCGCCCCAGCCGAGGCCGCCGCGCGGCCAGCACGCCCAAGGGCACCGCGAGCGCCATCGCCGCCAGCAGCGACACCCCCACCAGGAACAGGTGCTCACGCGTCCGCTGCCACACGCGAGAAGCCAGCCCGTCCCCACGCACCTCCGAAGTGACTCCCAGCGCCGTGGCGAGGAAACCCGACGCCACGCGGCCCTCCGACACGCGCTCCAGCCGGGCCCGCGCGTTGAGCTTCACCATGTCCTCCTCGGACACGCGGCCTTCCAGACGCAGCATCGCGGCCAGGGCCTCGGGCGCCCGCGCCTCCAGGTCGTCGCGATACAGCAGCACCGCGTCATACGCGGGGAAGTGGCGCAGGTCGTCCTCCAGCACACGCAACCCATAGGCCTCAATCTCCGCATCAGTGGAGTACAAGTCCGTGAGCTGGAGCGACCCGCTCTCCATGCCTCGGTACGCCAAATCATGGTCCAGCCCGCGCACGTCCCGCTGCGGCAGCCGGTAGCTGTCTCGCAATGCGGGCCAGCCATCCGCGCGGTCCATGAACTCGTTGCTGAAACCGAAGCGCAGCGAAGGATGGGCACGCAAATCAGAGATGCGGCGGATGCCCAGTCGCTCGGCCTCCGCTTCCTTCATGCCCAGCGCATACGTGTTGTTGAAGCCCAGCGGCTCGCTCATCCGAAGCCCAGACTCAGCCAGGGCCGCACGCAGCGCCGCGTCGTCCGGCAGGTCGCGCCCGGACAGCAACTCCTGTCGCAACGTGCCCGTGTACTCGGGGTACACGTCGAGCTCGCCCCGGCGCAACGCCTCCCAGAGCACGGCGGTACCGCCCAGCTCCCGCCGGTGCGTGACCCGCGCACCGGTGCTCCGCGCGAGCTGCGTCACCGCTTCACCCAAGATGACGGACTCGGTGAACTTCTTGGAGCCCACGCGCACCTGGGGCACGCCGTCCCCAGACGAGGACGCCCCGCCACACGCCCCCACGAGCAGCAACACCAGGAGCCACGCCCTCACGCCGCGCCTCCCAGCCCACCGCCAGGCAGAGGCCGCTGCGCCTGGATGAACCGGGTGACGAAGTCATCCGTCGGCCGCGCCTCCAAATCCGCGAGCCGTCCCTGCTGCACCACGCGTCCCTCTCGCATGAGCAGGATGCTGTCCCCCAGGAAGCCCGCCTCCGCCAGGTCATGCGTCACCAGCACCACCGTCTTGCGCAGCCGGGCGAAGATGCCGCGCAGGTCACCTTGCAGCTCGTGACGGACCAGCGGATCCAACGCGCCCAGGGGCTCGTCCAGCAGCAACACGTCCGGGTCCAACATCAACGCGCGCATGAGCGCCACCCGCTGACGCTGACCACCGGAGAGCTGCGAGGGATAGCGCGCCAGCGCGTCCGTGGGAAAGCGCGTCAACTCCACCAAAACATCCAGACGCTCGCGCGTCTTCGCCGCGGGCCAGCGCAGGTGCCTCGCCATGAGGGTGACGTTCTCCTCGCCCGTGAGATGCGGAAAGAGGCCGCCCCCCTGGAGCGCGTACCCCACGCGATGGCGCACCGCGAGCAGCGCATCCCCTCCCGTGGGCAGCGGCTTGCCATCGAAGAGGACGCGCCCGGTGTCACACGGCAGCAACCCGTTGAGCAGGCGCAGCAGCGTGGACTTGCCACAGCCGCTCGGTCCCAGCAGCACCGTGGTGCGTCCTGTCGGCAGGCTCAAGCTGAGCGGATGCAAGGCCTGCGTGGCCCCGTAGCACTTGGAGACGTCCTGGAGCTCGTACACGAGATGTCGTCCTTCGCTGCATCAAGGCAGGGTGAACGCGCCGTTGCAGACGGCGGGATACGGCGACTCAGAGGCCCGGTGACTGCACGCGGCGAAGAGCGCCCGGTCCTCCCACGTCACGGCCGCGGCCCACACGAGCAGCGGCCCCTCGGAAGAAGGCACCGTGAAGCGCGCGCATCGCGTGTCCAGGTTCTCCAGTCGGCAGGGAATCTCCTCGACGGGCCCCGCTCCCGGCAGCGCGTCCACCAACTCCGCCACGCTCTGCGAGCGCCAGCGCTCCGTCACCTGGGATTGGGCCGGTTCATAGAGGCTCCACAACAGCGATGCCCCCTCGCAGCGAATGCGTCCCGCGCGCGCCGTGGACGCGGCGAGCTGACATCCATCCGGCACGGCCAGGGCCCGCCATGGCAGGCGCGGCGGAACGAGCAGCGCCTCGCGTCCCAGCGTCTCGCCCTCGGGGCTGCCATTCGAGGCGAGGGACTCGAGCAACTCCAGGCAGCGCGCCAGCAAGGGCCGCACGGGCGCCTGGACCACGCACCCGAGCTGCCGCACCCGCCCCAGTGTCCCGGTGACAGCAGATGCATACCCGGCGGCGCGACAGTCCTCCGCCTCACACGCTTCGACACGGACCGAGGGCCACGGACTTCCCGCCAGCGGCAGCGCTTCCTCCACCACCGTGGCACCGGGCCCCAACCGTTCGGTGATTCGAGCCTGGGCCTCGGCCAGGGCCAGCTCGGGCGTCAGGTCCTCCCGCTCGGTCAGCCACACCGTCACGCCGTCGCAGCGGTACAGCCGCGAGTCGGCCCGGTCCGGCACCGGCGTGCACCCCTCGAACAAGGCGCGGGCTTCGGGGAGGAAGGGGCCCACGGGCGTCGCGCCCTCGGGGGCCACGGGTGACACACGAGGCGCGGGCGCGGCGCACGAGCACAGGGCCCCGGCCAGGTACACCCACAGCAGCCTCGCGGTGGTCCTCATGCCGCCGGAGTTAGGCGCCCCCTCTGCGTCACGTCAACCCGGCAGGCCGGGCGAATGAATGGCGCGTTCACTCGAATGACTCTTTCAGCCCTTGAGCCCGCTGCAAATGACGGTCCGCGAGGTTGCCCGTCCTGTCGAGCATGAGGGTGAACGCCCCATCGTTCTTGTACGTCGTCTGCGCCTGCTTCACGAGCCGCAGGCCTTCCTCCTGGTCCTCGATGACGCGCTTCAGGAAGGCCTCGTCGAAGTCCTGGCCCTGCGCCTTGCGGAGCACGTCCAGGTGCTGCTGGGCATACGCCACGGCCTGCTCCAGGCGGGCGTCCGCGCGCTGCATGGGCAGACTCGGCCCCGGGATGAGGCCCCCGTCCTTGCTCCCCGAGCCGCCAATCCCCGGGGTGGTCCGGGGCTGCGTGAGGTCCGCCACCACCATGTCCATGGACGGCGAGCTTCCCCACGCCTTCAAGTCCTGCAGGTGCCGGCGGTGGTCCTCCACCAGCCGCAACGCGAACTGCCGCACCTGCGGGTTGGCCGACTTCTCCAACGCCAGGTTGCCCGCCGCGATGGTCTTCGCGTCGAAGAGGGCGAGCTGTGCCAGGAGCAGGTCCCGCGCGGACAAGACGTTTCGCGTCTGCCCCGCCTGGGGCGCCTCCGCCCGGGCGGTGAGCCCCAGCAGGGGGCCGGTGCCCCACAGGGCCGCAAGGACCGCCACGCCGCCTGCTCTGCCAAGCCTTCCAGTCATGTCCACCTCCCGACGAAGCGATGTCCGAAGGTGGGTGCCGCGTGGCGCCCACGGCAAACACGGCCTGCCCGGCGGGGCCTCCCCATGGGGCCCCGTGAACACGAGACTCAGTCCTGGCGCTTGGCCGCTACCACGACGTTGGCGCCAGCGGCCCCGGACAGCGGCACCACGCCGAGCGTGACGGCGGCGCCATCCTGGATGTTCGCGTGGGTCGCCTCGGCGCGCAGCATCGGCAGGCCATGCGGCTGCTTCTGGAGGAACGCGATGAGCTTCTCACGAACCATGCAGCGCAAGTCCCACGCCTTGCCCGAATCCGGCGCGCTCACCAGCGCGCGCAGCTTGATGGTGCGCTCGGTGCACTCCGTCACCTGAAGGCCTGCCACCTTGCCGTCCCACAGGCCCACGCCGTCCGTCTCGCAGATGCGCCGCAGCTCGGCGCGAACCGCTGGCACGTCCGTGCGGAAGTCCACGAACACCTCCGCGGTGCCCATGATGTCCGGCGACACCTTGCTCCAGTTCTGGAAGGGCTTGTCGAGGAAGTGGCTCATCGGCACCACCAGCCGGCGCAAATCCCACACCTTCACGACGATGTACGTGAGGGTGATTTCCTCCACCCAGCCCCACTCGCCCTCCACGATGACGGTGTCGCCAATGCGCACCGGCTGGGTGATGGAGAGCTGGATGCCCGCCAGAAGGGTGGAGATGGACTTCTGCGCGGCGAGGCCCAGCACCAGGCCGGCGATGCCCGCGGAGGCCAGCAGCGACACCCCCACGTTGCGCACCGCCTCGAACTGGAGCAGCAGCAGCGAGCCCGCCACCAGCACCACGGTGCACTCGATGACCCGGCGCATGACGGCCAACTGCGTGCGCAGCCCGCGCACGCGCGCCACGTCCTGGCTCTCCGTCCCCACGCGGTGCTCCAGGAAGCCCGCCGCCAGCTTCACGAAGCGCATGAGGAACCACGCCAGCGACGCGATGACGAGCGAGCGCGCCACCAGGTCCACCAGGTGCTGCGCGGGCGGAGGCAACAGCAGCATCCGCGTGCCGGAAGCCACCACCAGCGCCGCCACCGGGTGCCGCAAGGGCCCCTTCCCCGCCGACACCAACTGGTCGTCCCACCCCGACTGCGTGATGCCCGTCGCCCGCGAGCCCACCCGCAGCGCCACCGCCTCCACCAGCCGGCCCGCCAGCCACGCCGCCACCAGCAGCACACCCAGGCCCAGCCACTGCCACAGCTCCAGCACCCACACCGGCCGCACGAAGAGCAGCGGCGGCAGCTTCTCCAGCACGGGCGAGCCGTACACGGCGAAGAGCGTGTCGATGGCGCGCACCGTGTCCTCGCTGAAGACCCAGACGGCCCCCTCCGGGCGCTCCATGCGCTGAAGGCGGATGTCCACCGCGCCGCGCGGCAGCGGAATCTGTCCCAGCGAGTCGTAGACGGGGTCGGCCGGGTCACCTTCCGGTTTCTGGCTGATGTTCGAGTAGTCCAGCCACAGCATCCGGTCCATCACGAACACCAGCCGCCGCGCCAGCCGCAGCCCCTCTTCCGCCTGCTGCTCCGGAGGCAGGTGGGACAGAGACAGATAGTGGGGCGCGCGCGCCGCGTCCCGCGCATGGGCCGCGTCCAGGAAGCCCGCCGTTGTCGCCATGGGCGTGCGGCGATCCACATCCACTGGGGGCTCGCCCAGCCCTCCATTCAGCGCGAACCCCGGCAGGGGCAGCAGCAACATCAGGAGCAGGGCGAAGCCACGGCGCATGTCGTTTCCTTCGAAATCTGGAGGGAGATGATTTGAACACCAACAATCATGAACGACACGGGCTGTCCAGGCCCCACGTCACGGCGCGTCACGGCGGACTGCCCGTCGGGCGGGCGGGCGGACCCGCGCTGCTACGCTGGGCGTCATGGCGAGGATTCTCATGGCGGCCCACCCCACGGCGGGTCACACCAACGCACTGCGCGCCATTGGTGGGCGCTTGCGTGAGCTCGGCCACGACCTGGCCATCGCAACGGTCGTGGCGCCGGCGCGCTTTCCCGGCCTGATGCCAGAGCCGCTGCGCTTCGCCGCCCAGCTTCCGGAAGCCCTGCGCCAGGACGGACTCAGGCTGGTGCCACTGCGCCCTTCTCCGGCCGCGCTCTGGTACGGCGCGCGCATCACCCGGGCCCAGGGGCTCGACGAGCTGGGGTGGGCGCTCCGGCTGTTCACCACCGGCATGGAGGGGCATGCACGGCGCATCGCCGAGGAAATCGAAGCCTCTGGGACTGACGTCGTGCTGGCGGACTACCTCATGCCCGCGGCCCTGCTCGCGGCCCGGAAGACGCGGCGCCCCTATGTGGCGCTGTATCATTCCGCCCTTCCCTTCCCCGTGGAGGGCGCGGCGCCTTTTGGGAGTGGGCTCGAGGACGACACCCCCCGCGATGCCGCATGGACCCAGGCCGAGCAACGGGGGCTCGCGCTGCTGCGCTGGTTCGATGCGCGTGTCGCCCGTGCCGCGAAGAGGCTGCGCGTCCCCTTGAAGACGAACGGCCTGCTCGCGGCGCCCATCTCCGACGACCTCAACCTGATGGCGACGACCCCGGCGCTGGAGCCCGGCCTCGATCCGCTGCCCGGCCCGGTGGAGATGACCGGCCCGTGCCTGCCCCGGCCCGCGCCCGCGAACCTGGATGACCCCGCGCTCACCGACATCCGGCCCGGCCGCACGCACGTCTACGTGTCACTGGGCACGGTGTTCAATGACCAGCCGCACGTCTTCCACGCCATCCTGGACGGGCTGGCGCGGCATGACGTGGACGTGGTGGTCAGCGCGGGCGCCAGCTTCGAACGGCTCCAGGCTCGCGCGGGCCCGCGCACGCAGGTGTTCCGCCGCGTTCCCCAGGTGCCCCTGCTTCAGAAGGTGGACCTGGTGGTGACGCACGGTGGGAACAACACCGTGCAGGAATCGCTCGCGGCCGGGCGGCCCATGGTCGTCGTGCCCTTCGGCGGCGACCAGCTCGCGAACGCGCGGCGCGTGGAGCGGCTGGGCGTGGGCCGCGCCGTGCTGCCATCCGCGCTGAGCGCCGGCGCCATCGCCCACGCGCTCACCCAGGTGTCCCAGCCAGAAGTGGCCACCAAGGCCCGCGCCCTGGCCGCGACGCTGGAGGGTGTGGACGGCACCGAACGCGCGGCCCAGGCCGTGCTGCGGCTCCTCACGACATGACACGGGGCGGAGCGTCCCCCTCCGCGCGCTCCGCCCCGCATCCGTCCCCGCTCGCCTCAGGGCGTGCAGGCGCCGTGCGTCACGCTGGTGCACGGGTCGCTGGCGCCACACCGCGTCCAGCGCGCGCAGCGAAGCGCGTTGTAGTCCTCGAACGCCTGCACGCTCGTGGTGCGCCGGCCCTGGCTCTGCGACTCCAGGCACAGCTCGTAGTCGGTGATGGGCGTGTTGGGGATTTCATAGACAGTCTCATCCGCCGCCAGCATCCCGCTGGCGCTGGCACACTGCAGCGCGTTCGCGGGCGAGCTCGCGCGGACCTCCACCACGCGCCGGGCGCACAGGTTCGTGTCCTGGATGCCCACCGTGTACACCGTGCCATTCGGGTCGCAGGTGTGCGCCGCCACGGACTGGCAGCTCCCGCTGACACACACGGCGTTCGCGCGGCAGAACTGGCTGTTCCCCGACGAGACGCAGCACGCCTCGCCCACTTCGCCGCAGTTGCGGCAGCGCTCGCCCGCGGCCTCCATGACACACGTCAACGTGCCACTGCAGGACGTGGTGCCCGCGTTGACGCAGCAAGCGCCGCCTTCGTTGCCACACGGCTCACACGTGCCGCTGCGGCAGACCAGCCCGGCGTTGCAGCTGGCGGAGTCCGTCCTGCAGGCACAGCCGTTGGTTCCATACTGGCTGGGGGAACACGACGATGAGCTGCTCTGGCAACCGCCGCAGCCCGCCAGGAGCGCCATGAACACCATCATCAGCCCCCGAAGAAGGGGAAGGTTCGATTTCACGAGGAAGGTCCTTGTTTGTGGAAGTGTGGAAGTCGTGCTGGCCGGAATGCGGCTCACGGGCTCAGCACCAGGTGGACGCGCTGCCCCTGTCCATCCAGGGCCTGCACCAGCACGCTGAAGTCGTCGGCGAGCGCGAGCGCCCTCAGGACGCGGTAGCCGGCCTTCTTCAACTCCTCCGGCAGCACCTCATCCAACCGCGTGGCCGTCTTCCCATCGGGTGAGGCGAGGAAGGGCACCTGCGTCTTGCCGTCCTCGGCGGTGGCGGTCCCCAGCACCCAGCCTCCGTCGTTGATGGCCACGGCCTTCGCGGACACGGCGCCCTTGGGCATCGGCAGCCACCGGGCCTCCTCCTGCCGCGACCAGACGAAAGGACGAGGGCGCTTGTCCGAATCGAGCGCGGTGCCCACGAACACCCCCACGTCGTTCAGCGCGGTGACCTCGGACTCGTTGTCCAGCAGCACCTGCACCTCCTTGCCGTAGACGCGCGCGGCGCGGAGCCCCTTCTCCGTCTCCAGCGTCACCGCCACCTCCCCCAGCGCGTTGAAGAGGACGCGGCTCGGGAGCAGCTCGGACAGGCCGGGGTGCCGCGCGGGCCCCACCTCGTCCACGCGGTAGATGCTCTTGCCATCGTTCGGGTCACGCACCAGCAGCGTGCCGTGTGCGTTGGCCGTCACGGCCTCCCAGCCTTCCAGCCACTGCTCCGCGCCCGCCTTCACGTCCTCCGAACGGAGCAGGAACGCGTTGGGGCCCTTGGAGGTGTATGCCGTGCCGAAGATGTCCCCCGTCGAGTTGACGCCCGCCACGCGCACCTGCTCCGCGCCGAGCACCTCGTTCAGCCAGTACGCCTCGCCCTTGCCCGTCAGCAGGACGTCCGACTCCGCCTCCTTGTACCGGGCAATCACCGCCCCACCGTTGAGCAGGTGCACGGGGGCGTAGAGCGAATCGATGAGGTACCAGCGCACGAAGGGGAAGACATGTACGAGGCACGGGCGCACGCCCACCTTCACGCTCTTCCGGACGCCGCCCGACGCGCCGTAGACGACGGTGGGCCCCGTCCAGTAGGGCGGCAGGCGCAGCGTGAAGCGCGCGGAGCGCTGGCCCTCGGGGACGCGCACGGGCAGCACGCCCACGCTCGCGTCCACGCTCATCAGGTCCACCAGGATGCCGCCGGTGGGCGCGGGGCTGCTGAGCACCACGTCGCCGGACAGCTCGCTGGGCCCCGAGGACGGGCAACGGCTGCTGGGGGTGACGACCGCCATCGACGACAGCCGGGGGCGCGGGACGCCGCCATACGCGACGAACTGCTTCACCTGGACGTCCTCCGTGAAGTCGATGTCGAAGATGAAGGTCTTGTAGCCGCTCACCTTCGCGCTGGAGCCAGGCGCAAGGGTCAGCTCCACGTTGTGGGGGCAGGCGGCGCTGTCACAGAAGGGGTCATCCGAGCCACGCACCTGCCGGGCGTAGGCCTTGAGCGTCCCACGCACCCGCGTCACGTAGGTGGAGTCCCCCAGGTTGTAGCGGCTGGGCAAGGTGTCATCGAAGGTCCAGGTGATGACGTTCCCGGAGCGCGAGCCATACATGTGCAGCACCAGGTCCGAGTTGAGACCGAACTGCCGCGCCGGCACGTTGAGGTTCAGCGTGTTCGCCGCCTTCGGCAGCAGCCAGTAGCCGGTGGCGTAGTCATTGCCTTTCACGCGGATGCGCGCGGCGTTGAGCCGGATGTTCGTGCCGCGCCACACGTCGTCCACGACGTCCGCGTGGGCGGCCTGCGCCAGGAAGAAGCCAAGCAGGGCCAGGGGCAACAGCCCGTTGAGACTGCGTTTCATGAGGACCTCGACTGCGGTGGGTGGGTTGAAGCGAAGGGGCTCAGCCGCCGCGGCTGGCCGAGGCCTGGGCCATCAGCGCCATGACGCGGGCCCGGGTGGCGGGCTGCTGGCCGGGACGGACCGAGAGGGCCTGGAGCATCCGGAGGACGGCGGTGCTGTCGTCCATGCGGGGGGTGAGGACGTTGAGCAGCGCGGCCTCGGCTCCCGGCGCCAACTGCCCCGCCACGACCCAGCCGCTCAGGCGCTCCAACTCGGGTGCGCCCAGGGTGCGCGCATTCAGCGCGTCCAGCAGCGCGCCTTGCACAGCACGCGCTGGCTCGGACATCAGCGCGTCCAGCAACATGTGCGTGGCGGCCTCCTGGGGCGCGGTGCGCAGGGCCCCCGCGGCGGCGGAGCGCACCTCGGGCGCCTCGTCACGCAAGTGGGGCGACGCCAGGTCCATGACGCGCTCCGTGCCGCTGTTGCCCAGCGCGCGCAGGGAGTGCTCCAGCGACTCGGCGTTGTCCGCGCGTGCCAGGGCGTCCTCCAGCGGGCGCAGGAACTCGGCCACCTCGGGGCTGCCCGCGGGCAGGCGGGAGACGACGGCGCCCAGGGCGTAGGCGGACGCGCGCTCGGCGCCGACGTCACCGGCGGTCCGGGCCTCCGTGTTCATCCGCGCCAGCAGCCGGCCCGTCTCGGGCTCCGGCTCGCGGAGGAGGCCCGCGCGCTGCACCATCAGCCCATGCGCGCCGGCATGCTCGCGGGCCTCCGTGGAGACAATCAGCTCGCGCAGCGTGGCCTGGGCCTCTGCGTGCCCCGCGCCGGCCAGAAGGTCCAGCATCAGCTCGCGCATCGCGGGAGACCTGCCCTTCTGGAGGAACAGTTGCCCCAGCTCACCGGCCCGGTGGGGCTCCAGCTCGAGCGCGGCGATGGCCCGCCGCGCGAAGGTGCCCAGCTCGGGGATGGCGCCGGGGTCGGTGGCGGACGCCAACACCTGGAGCGCCGCGTCCACCGTCATGCCGTCGGCCTGGCTGGTCGTCAGCGCCAGTTCCTCATCGCCCTCGAAAGCCACCTGCGACGGCGCGCGGACAATGGGCTTGTCCTCCGTGGCCGGCGGCAGGGGCTTCTGCTGACGCGTGGAGAACGCGAGGCGCAGGCGGACGCGCCGCGACATCAGCGAGCGGCCATCGGTGTGCGTGGCATCCAGGATTTCGTCGTGGGACACCCCGGCCAGGAAGCCCTCCGGGTCCCGGTCGAACTGTGTGAGGGAGCTCAGCGTCTGCCGGAAGGCTGGCGCCGTGGCGGCGGCCCGCAGGGACTGGTAGCGCGCGCGGCGGCGCGTCAGGCGCGCGTCCTCGCCGTCGAACTGGAAGCGCGCCTCCACCTCGCCCGTCTGCGTGGACTCGATGACGCTCCACTCGGCGGCGTCGCGCAGCTCCGTGGGGAACAACTCCGCCGCCAGCGTCTGCGCGACCTGGCGGAACAGGGGCGGCTCCGCGTCGGAGAACCGGACGGCCACGAGCGCGCCCCGGGCGTCCAGCTCCAGCCACGCTGAAGCCGTCTGAGGCAGGTGCGCCTGCACGGCCGCGGCATCGGGGAAGAGCGCCTGTCCGGAGAGCGTCGCGTCGTGCCGGTCCAGCCGCTTCACCGCCAGTCGCACGCGCGCGCCCTTCGCGCGAACCTCCAGGGCCTGGAGCGTCAGCTCACCCTCCAGGCTCAGTGTGCCGTCCATCGTCTGGGGCGCCTCCCCCTGCTGCGGAACGGGGAGCGCCACGCGCTGCAAGTCGTTCCAGACGAAGTGGTACGTGCGCTCCTCCCCCACGGTCCACCGATAGAGCGGCAGCCGGGAGGCGCTCACGGGCGCGGCGGCCACCACGGCTTCCGGCGCGGCGTGATGGAAGTAGGACCAGACGGGCACCGCGCCCACGAACAGCAGGGTGGTGGTCAGCGCGGCCGTGCGGACGGCGAGCCTCGAGCGACGCATGAAGGACTCCAGACAATGAGGGAGAAGCGCCGCCGCGGTGGCGGATGGGCACACCGCGGCGGCGAGGGGCCCCCGGCTCGCGACAGGCACGAGCCAGGGGGGGGCGACGGACTAGTAGACGCGGACCAGCGGCAGCGACTTGGACTCGTTGTAGATGTTCCAGGTGTTGCCGAAGCCGCTCCAGCTCACGATGGTCGTCTCGCCCTTCAGGAAGAGCAGCTCACCGAAGAGCTTGATGCTGCCGTCCAGGAAGCGCAGCTCGATGTCGAGCTTCGACGACGCCCGCAGGAACAGCGTGTTCGGATTCGTCGGGTGCGAGGGCGAACTCAGGTAGAGGCCGATATCGCCGTAGAGCGGCACGTTGACGCGGGCGATGACCAGCTCGCCCCTCACGCCCACTTGGAGGCCCGGAACCCCGATGCCCACGGACGCGAAGCCCTTGACCGAGGCGAACGGGGTGATGGTCCCGTACAGGTCCACGCCCAGCAGGTCTTCGGAGCAGTTGCGCGTGACGGCGCCGCCAATGTTCATCTTCACGCCCGTCTCCGCGGACAGGCCGCCCTGCACGGTGACGGGGACGAACACGACGACGAAGGTCGTGGAGGCCTTCGCGGCGTCACTGTCGAAAACAGGCTTGCCCTCATAGAAGGTGAAGCGCAGCGGGTAGTGCTTGTCGTGGCTGTAGAGGGAGGTGCCCAGCACGCGCGCATCCAGCTTGAGGCGGATGCCATTGCCTTCCGTGCCCGCCTCGCCGCTCACGTGCACCATCTCGTGCCGGGTGGGGCCGAACACGTTCGCATAGGCGTTGAACTCGCCGTAGAGCCGCACGTCGCTGTCACACCAGGCGCCCAGGGACTTGTTGCGCAGGCCCGAGCCCGGCTGGACGTACTCCCAGCCGGCCACGTAGTCGTAGCCACCACCGAAGGTGTCGCCGCCCGCGTAGCCGCTGTCGCTGGCCTCTCCCCCGTGCCGCACCGCGCCCGTGGACGGGTTCGTCGGCACGTTCAGCCCGTGGATGTGGGCGCCGTAGATGGCGATGTACTGCGCCAGCAACGACGAGGAGAGCGTGTAGTCCTTCCGGTCCAGGCCCTTCACCTCGAGCTTGTCCGCGTTGCGCACGAAGCTCTCCGGACCGAAGTCGTTGCCGGTCAGGAAGAGGCACGCCTGCAGGTCGGCCTCGCGGCGCGGGGCCATGGCGGCCTCCAGCATCGTCTTGTAGCGGCGGGGGCTCCAGTCACACACCGTGGGGCCCTGGGTGTCGAGGCAGCCGTCCTTCTGCGCCTTGACCAGCGACTCCTCGATGGCCTGGTCCAACCCGTACAGCCGCTCCGCGGTCAGCTTGTCCAGCTCCGCCGTCTGGTGGTCGCGCGAGCGGAGGACCTTCGAGGCCTGCGCCCACTCCGCGTAGACGGCGTCGCGCTGACGCAGCAGCGCGGTGAACGACTCCTGCTCCACCTGATAGTGGTTGAGCACGTCATCCGCGATGTGGCTGAACTGCTCGGCCTGCTTCTGGTGCCAATCGTCCGACGGAGCGACCCAGCTGCGCGCCTCCAGGTTGTTGGCCAGCTTCGCCGCCTCGGACTTGAAGACGTAGCCGTCGGTGCCCTTCGGATAGCGGCCGGGCGTGAAGTGGAAGTACGCGTTCTTCGCCGCGCGCTGCCCGTCCCAGATGGGCGCCAGCTTCTCCTGGTCCCGGCTGTAGAGCACGCGATGCGCGATGCCTTCCTTGCCGAAGGCACCGTTGAAGAAGGCGCGGTAGTCATCGCCGTACCGGCCCGCCTGCCGCTCGAAGCGGCTGAAGTCGAGGTACTTCTCGTCAACGAACTCCTGGCAGGACGTCACCTGGGTGCCGTCCTTCTCCCAGCCCTGAATCCGAGACAGGTAGGCCTGCTCCTCCTTCGTCAGGTTCTCCAGGCCCTTGCGGTAGAGAATCTGCCCCTTGAGCACCTGCCCCATGATGCTCTGGTCCATGCCCTGGAAGCGCGTGTACTTCGGGACGTGGGGCGCGTAGGCCACCGTGTCCACCCCGCCCCCCAGCTCCTCGGGCAGCAACGCCACGCGCTTGGGAGCAGCCTCCCAACCGGCCTTCCACTCCGACTCCACGACGCCCTGGCAGTACGCGTCGTGGACGCTGCCGCAGCTGCTGGCGCGGTAGTCGGCGTCCACGCACTGCTGCAACGTGGGCTTGGGACAGTCCTGCGCGAAGCTCGCGGGCGCGG
Organism: Myxococcus sp. AB056; assembly: GCF_006547365.1. Taxonomy (NCBI): domain Bacteria; kingdom Pseudomonadati; phylum Myxococcota; class Myxococcia; order Myxococcales; family Myxococcaceae; genus Myxococcus; species Myxococcus sp. AB056. The sequence continues at coordinate 52,069 of NZ_VHLB01000038.1, forward strand.
CCAGCACCGTCGCGGACAAGCCCGCCCAACGCAACTGGCGGCGTAGCTGTTTCGTGTGTTTCCGCTGATTCATGTAACGCGTCGTCCTTGTTGAGGGACCGGCTCCGGGCTCGGCCCGGCGGAGGCCCAGAGCACGGCGCGTGCCGGAGGCGCTCCACCCGCGCTCCAGAGGGAGGCCACGGGGAACGCGAGGACACGCGAGCAACAAGGGGAGGCGAGGTGTTGTCTGCGAAGCTACGGGCGCGGGTGGCGGCAGGGCCACCCGCGCCCTCACGTCAAAGCGGTGCTACTGGATGGAGTAGGCCACCGTGCCGCTGCAGCTCCCGCTGGAGTAGCAGCCAACGCGCATCTGGTACGTGCCCGCCGCGGGCGCGGTGAAGGACACGTAGGACAGCAGGCTGCAGGAGTCGTCGTTGGCCGCCACCTGGGTGTTCGTCGCCGTGTTGTACAGGCGCAGGTAGGTGTCGCCCGTGCCCGTGGCCTGCGGCAGCGTGCAGGTGCCGAAGGACAGCGTCTGGCCAGCCGCCAGCGTCACGCTGACGTTGGTGGTGTTCTGCTGCGCGCTGTTGGTGTTGGTCGCGGAGAAGGTGAAGGTCTGAACCGGCGGGGGCGGGGGCGGCTCGGTGGTGCCGCACAGACGCATGCTGCCCGCGACGGCGCAGTACGCGTCGATGGCGGGACGCACGTAGGTGATGGACTCGCCACCGCAGCCCGTGTCGGTGCACTGATTCACGACGTTGCAGCCGCCCTGGCTGACGTAGTCCGTCACGCCCCGGACCAGGATGCCGGCCACGGTGACGTTGTTGTTCTCGTACACGCCCGAGCCCGAGTTGCCACCGAAGGTGTCGGTGTTGGCGACGAAGTAGTCCAGCGTGCCGGCGCGGGCGTCTCGCACCCAGCCGCCGTCGTCAATCTTGAACGGGATGCCGCTGCCGGAACCAATCACGGACACGCCCGTGTTCAGCGGCAGGGCGGTGTTGCCCGGACGGATGGGCGCCGGCTCGAAGCGCGGCGTGGCGGGACGGTCCAGCCGGACGACGGCGAAGTCCAGGTTGCGGCCGCCCACCGTGCCCTGCTGCCGCGCGACGATGGACTGGCAGGAGAAGATGTCGGCCGTGGTCACCGTCTGCAGTGTCGTCGCCGACGTGCGATAGAAGTTGAAGACGAAGCGCGTGTTGGCGCAGGCGGACGCGCTGGTGATGCAGTGCCCCGCGGTGAGCACCAGGTCATCATCGATGAGCGTCCCCGAGCAGAAGGCTGACGTCGGGTCATTCAGGAAGCGCTGCGTGGAGCAGAGGTTGTAGGCGCTCTGCAGCGTGCTGCCATTGAAGGTGACGTTGTTGGGATTGGAGGCGTTGAAGTCCGACGGATTCATCAGCGCCACGGTGGACTTCTCGGCCCGGGTCCGCAGCACGGACGCCGGATAGGCATAGACGTCCGTGCGGTTGTCGGGGCCATAGACGACGGGATGCTCCTGCGAACCCGTCTCGGGGGACTTCTCACCGGAGGGCTCTCCTTCGGGCGCCGGGCCGCAGGCCGCGACAGAGAGGGTACACAGCAGCGCGCCGAACAGCTTTCTGCGAGAGGCGGTACGGGTGATGCGCATGGGCGACCACTCCTAACGATGAGGGCCCGCCGGGAAGGACGGGCAACGCCACTCTACGCCCGGCCCTGACACAATTTCATGCAATTCAGTTTTAAACTGTTTAACCAGATAGACGCATCAAAATTTTCCTGTCTATCTTCACTGTCCGTATGCGTCATCGAGTATCACATCGCTGGCCGAACCCGCCGCCTTGGCGGCTTCGACATCCAAGCCCTCGCCATGGCCACGGCCACGGCCCTCGAACATCAGTGATTCGCCATTGAATGACGCGGTGCGAGGGCACGACGGCAGCTTCAAACCGGAGCGCAGCAAGTCACACGGCACCGAGCGCGCGGTGTCGAACGTCGCGTCGCCATCCGTCTCCGCGCGCAGGTAGTGCACCCGCCCCGCCTTGAAGTGCAGCGACACCAGCCCGCGCCCCAACAGGCGCTCCACCTCCGCGCGGGGCCGCGCCTGCCGCCAGGGCTCCTCCCCGCCCTGGGAGAAGGTCAGCCACTTGCGCCACTTCAGCGGCGCCAGTCCCAGGGCCTTCGCGTCCTCGGACCGCACGCGCACGGTGCCGCGGAAGGCCTGACAGTGCGTGGTGTCACAGACGGGGCGCCCCGGGTGACGGCTGTGACCATGTTGCTCGTTGTGGGCCACCACCCGCGCCAGCGCCACGCGAGCCTCGCCCGTCAGCGTCACGTCCTCGGCGGACACCACGCCCGCCGCGTATTGCAGGCGCGTGGTGCGGAAGACGAAGTCGGAGCCGCGCCGCGCCTTCATGGCGCTGGGGGTGGTGGGAACGCCCGGCGGCGGCCGGTACGGCGGCGGCTCGGAGGTGATGAAGACGCCCGCGTAGTCACGGCCCTCGCCGGGGCCACCGGGAAAGCGCACGCGCCAGGGCGCGCCCAGACACACGGCCGCGCCCCGCTGGGTGAGGGATGCCAGGGGTGCCCAGGTCTCCGCGCCCGCGCGCGGCACACCCTCCACCAGCGCGAAACCCGCGCCGGAGCACCGCGCCTCGACGTCCCCCGGTGGAAGCAGCCCCAGCACCTGCACGCGCGCGGCCTCCAGGCCCGCCTGCTTGCGCGCGCGCGCCAGCGCCTTGGGCACTTCGTCCGCGAACTGGCGGGGCATGGCGCCGGGCCGCACCACCACCGCCACCAGGTCCGGGTCCACGGCGGCAATCCAACCGAACTGGGGCCGGCTCGCCGCGTCGCGCACGGTGCCCGTCTTGGTCGCCACGCCCACCAGTGACTTCGACGCGGGCAACTCCGCCAGCGTGCCGCGCGCGGCATTGTCCGCCAACAGCGCCACCACATCCGGCCGAGCCTCCGCCAGCAGCCGGTACGCCTGCGCCACGCCCCAGGGCGACACGGCCAGCGTGGAGCGAAGCCCCGTCGCCTCCGCCATGTCCTCCGGCAGGCCCGTCAGTCCCACCGATGCCAGCACCGGCCCCCACGCGCCGAAGGCCCGGGGCGCAGAACCCCGCGCCTCCCAGTCCAGGTAGTAGCCGTTGCACGAGCGCAGCAGCGCGGTGCGCGCGTCCACCTTCGCCGGCAACCCCGCGCCGCAGACCCACTCCGGTACGCCCGGGCGCGGTGGCAGCGTCGGGTGCTCCGCGCCCGCCGCGTACAGGAAGGGCTTGAGCACCGAGCCGTACGGCAGCGCGCGCCGCACGTCGCCCTCCGACAGCAACACCTCTCCCGAATGGCGGCTCACCACCACCATCGCGGGCCGGGCCTCGCGCACGCCCACGCCCGCCAGCTCGTCGATGGACAGCGGCGACGCCCACCGCGCGCCGTCCTGGCACTTCCGAAGCCTTCGCGACAGCGCCGGCGGAAAGCCCGGGGACTCGTTCAGCAGCCGCGCCAGCGCGCGGCGGGCCCTGGGCGTGTCCACCTCCGGCGCCCCGGCCAGCACCGACGCCGCGCGGGACAACGACAGATAGGGCCCCTCCTTCCACGAGGGCAGCTCGCCACTCACCGCCACGGAGAAGGCTTCGTGGAAGAGGCGGTCCTCGCTGGACTGGGGACACGCCCACCACAGGAACTGGTGTGCAAGCTCGTGCCGAAGCGCCAGCCGCAGCCGCTCATCCAGCACACCCGGCGTGTTCTGCCGAAGCTCCACCAGCCCCGGGCGCCCCTGGCCATTGCGCTGGGGCGTCAGCGCCGCGCCCTTCTGGAGGACGATGGAGGCCGGGGGCTTCGCCGGCGCGCCTCCGGCCTCCTGGAGGTAACGCGCCTCCAGCGCCGTCCAGGCGGCCTCGGCCTCGCGGCGCAGCCCGGCCTCGGGGGTCACGTCGCCGCGAGTGACGAAGGTGGGGGTGGCCGCCAGCAGCACGGCCACCGTGACGGCCAACCCCATGGACTACAGGTCGCCCAGGTGCTTCTTGGAGGGCACCACCTTCAGCGAGTCCGCGGCCGTCCGCCCGTGGATGCTGGCGGCGTACATGTCCTCGATGTGCGCGGGCGGCGCGGAGAAGGTGCCGGCGAACTGCGCACGCAGCACGTAGCCCACGGTGCGCGGGCTGTCGCTCCACCACGCCGGCTCCTCGAAGAAGAACGTCGCCCGCTCCGGGTTGAGCACGCGGCGCTTGAGCGCCTCGGGCACCAGCGGCAGCGAGTGCGGCGGCCCACGGAAGGCCTTGTCCTCCTGGAGCGGCACGAAGCCCGCGGGCACCGCGTCCTCCACCACGTAGTACGCCGAGCGCACGCGGTTGTCGCCGCGCGCGTCCATCGTCAGCTCCACGTAGACCTCCTCGCCCTGGGACACGGTGTCGCCCGCGCCCAGCCGCACCTTCCCGCCCTCGCGCAGCACGTAGTAGGCGCGCTGGATGGACATGCCCTCCGCCTTCGGCTGCACGGCGGACAGCGGCGTGCGCGTGGTGGCGCGCAGCGTGGCCACGCCGTCGAAGCCGCCCACGTCCACGGTGCGCGTGCCCGGCGCCAGCACCGCCACCAGGCCCAGGCCGCGCGGGGCGAACTTCACCGGCGTCTTCACGCCCTTCACCTCCGGCGCCTTCATGCCCTGCATCGCCTTCGCGTCGCGCTCCAGCAGCCACAGCGAGTGCAGCAGCGTGGTGCTCCGGTCGAAGGTGGACAGGTCAGGCTCGGACAGCAGTTCCAGGATGCGGCGGCGCGCGCGGGTGATGTCCAACGTGCCGAACGAGGCCGCATGCGCGGCGATGGCCGTCATGCCCACGCGCCGCAGCGGGAAGCGGAAGAAGGCCTCCGACTGCTCCAGCGACTGGCCCGGCGTGAGGGCGGCCAGCTTGGCGTAGCCCTGCGCGCTGCGCGCGACCAGCGCGTTGATTTGAGTCTGGAGCGCGGGCTCCTTGATGACGCCGGCCTTCTCCGCGGCCAGCACCGCCAGGGCCAGCGGGTACAGGTCCCCGCCCTCCGCGCCCTGCACCAGCGCCCGCACGCGCGCGGCCTGCTTGGAGCCCTCCAGCCGCGCCAGCACGTAGGCGCGCGTGGCGTCGTACTCGGGCGGCAGGCCCTCCTGCGCCTCCAGCCAGCGGGCGCTCTCCACCAGGCGCGGGTCGGCGCGGTCCACCAGCCCCGCCTCGGCCGCGTAGGCCAGGCCATCCAGCGCGATGAGCGTCTGCGGCAGGCTCGGCGTCTCATAGCCACCGAACCAGGTGAAGCCGCCACCCTTCACCGACATGTCGAGGATGCGCGCGGTGCCCTGCACGGAGCGGCTGCGCGCCTCCGCCAGCAGCGCCTGCGTGTCCGTGTCCAGCTTCGCCAGCGCGCCCGCCTTCTGCAGCACCTGGTACACCGCCACGTTGGGCACGGTGGTGGACACCAGCTGCTCCAGGCAGCCGTAGGGGTACGTGAGCAGCTCGCGCACGTTGGACAGCGCCGCGTCCACGATGGACGGCTGGAGCACCAGCTCCACGCGCGTCAGCGTCGCTTCCTGAGGCGCGGGCACCTCCAGCGCGCCGCCGCCCCAGGCGCTCACCTTCACCACGTCCTCCACCGCCGCCGGGCCCACGTCGAAGCGCTTGAGGTCCCTCAGCGGGTCCTTGCCACCCGCCACGTTCACGGTGAGCTGCGCGGCGCCCGTGGACGCGGCCTTCAGCGTCAGCGGCACCACCTGCTCACCGCCCTTCGCCAGCTCCACCTTGTGCTCGAACTGGTCCGCCTTCAGCGCGCCCAGCGACGCCAGCTTCACGTCCAGCAACTGGCTGGCCGGCGACTTCTCCCCCGCCGACAGGCGCACCGAGGCGACCGCCTCGTCGCCTTCACGGAGGAACTGCGGCAGCGCGGCGTAGAGGTTGAGGCCGCCGCGCGTGGCGAACTCGGAGGTGCCCTCGCCGAAGCGGCCAGAGGTGTCCGCTGCCACCGCCGTCACCACCCACAGCGTCTGGTTGGAGGGCAGCGTGAAGCGCACCGTGGCGCGGCCATCCCGGTCCGTCACCACCGCCGGGTCCCAGTGCGCGGTGTCGCGCTCCAGGTCCTTCGTCTGGCGGCTGGGCGGCTTGATGGAGGCGAAGGCGTGGTCCGGCAGCCCCGCCATCTTCCGCGCCAGCGCCTCGCCGTAGCCGTAGCCCTGGAACTCCGACGAGAAGAAGTTGGACACGTTGTTGCGCGCCGGCGGGTAGAAGAAGTCCAGCACCTTGGGCCGGAACTCGCTCTGGATGGCGTAGACGGCCTTGTCCACCACGCCCACGGACAGCTGCGCCACCACACCTCGGCCCTCGTGGTCCACCACGCGCACGTCGATGCTCTGCTCGGTGAGCGGCGTGGCCTCGGCGCGGCGGGGCTGCAGCTCCACCGTGAGGGTGCGCTCGCGCGGAATCACCCGGAAGGCCACCGTGCGCTCCTCCCAGCGGCCCGTGGCCGTGGGGTACGCGACGGACGCGTACACCGCGCTGCCGAAGCGCTTCTCCACGTTGAAGCTGTGCACCAGCGTGCGGCCCGTCAGCTCCACCACCTGCGTGTCGTAGAGCGACGCGCCCGACAGCGTCACCCACACCGGGCCCGCGTCACGGCCGCCCGAACCCCAACTGTCCGGCATCAGCGCCACCAGCTTCGCGGTGTCCCCCGGCGCCAGCGTCCCGGACAGCGAGGCCAGCGTCAGGTTGGGCACGCGCGCCACCGGCTCGTCCGCGCCGCCGATGACGAGCAGCGACTCCTCGCCCTGCCACGTCTCCCCGTTCTTGTCCTTCACCACCACGCGCGCCAGCACGGTGCCCACGTCCGAGGTGGGGACCTTCTCACGGTGCGTGCCATCCGCCGCCGTGGAGAAGGAGCGCTTGCCCAGGCTCTTCTCCGCGCCATCCGCCTTGCGCAGCACGAACTCCACCTCGCCCTGCGTCACGCCGTAGGGCTTGCCCGACAGCGTGGTGGCGCGAATCGCCAGCGTCGCGTCGCCGCTCTTGGCCACCACCGCGTCGGAGTAGCGCGCCAGGCCCAGCACCTCCACCTTCGACAGGAAGAAGGCGGACGTGGCGTTGGCGAAAGTCTCCTGGTCATCACGCGCGCGCACGGTGAGCGAGTACCGGTACGGCAGCCGCTCCTCGCCCGCGGCCAGCGCCGGCACGGCCACCTCGATTTCAGCCTCGCCGTTGGCATCGAAGGCGCTGGCGCTGGACCACGGGTCCTCATACGCGCCGCGCGCCTCCACGGAGGAGTACAGCCGCTCCGGCACGCTCAGCTTGCCCTCCGTGGTGGAGGCGCTGCCGTACGTCACGTCGCTGCCCTGGCCGCCCTTGCCCGCGTCATCCACCCAGGCGGGCGCGTCCAGCAGGCTGCGGTAGAGGAACACCTCGTACTTCGTGGCGTCGGGCGTGCCACCGGCATAGCGGCGGGCGCGCACCTTCGCGCGCAGCGTCTGGCCGGGCACCACCGTCTCCGACGCGGGCTCCATCTCCAGGTAGAACGTCGGCTTCACGTAGTCCTGCACGCGGGCCTCGCCCTGGTGCGGGTGCCCGTCCACCTCCGCCTCCACGCGCAGCACGCCGGTGCCCAGGTCCTCCGGCACCTTCAGCGTGCCGTGGAAGGCGCCGAACTCGTCCACCGAGGCGCGCGTGGTGAGCGCGCGGCCCTCCTGCGAGACGAGCTTCACCTGCACCTGGCGCTTCTTCGGCGTGAAGAGGCGCGCCAGGAAGGTGTCCGGCTGGCGCACCACACCGCGGAACTTCACCTCGTGGCCCGGCTTGTAGATGGGCCGGTCGCTGTAGATGAACACGTCCGGCGCCACCGCCAGCGCGGAGTAGAAGTCCGTGTCGACGATGGCCGTGTCCCCACCCGCCGTCGCCGTGGCGATGACGCGCGGCTCCGACACCTCCAGCGTCACCTCGCCCTTCGCGTTCGTCTTCCCCACCGGGCCCTTGCCCTTGGGCAGGTACACCTGCACCTCGGCACCCTCGCGCGGCTTCTGGTCCCGGCCCGCCACGCGCACCAGCACCTGGCCATCCGTCTGCTTGAGCTGCACCGTCAAGTCACTGACGACCAGCACCACCTGTCCCTCCACGCGGCCCTGCACCAACTGGAGCACGTAGGTGCCCGCGGGCAGCGGCGCCAGCGTGACGCGGCGCTCCTGGAAGCCGCTGGGGCCACTGGCGTTGAAGCCGGGGACGTTGAAATCCCGCTCGGCGCCGCCCAGGTCCAGGTTCAGCCACTGGCTGCGCGTCACCGTGAAGCCGGGCGGCACGCCCACCAGGCGCTCCGGTCCCTCGGCCACCTTCGCCAGCGGCTCGCCGGAGCCCGACGCTTGCGGCGCACGGGGCAGCACCTCTCCCACCTCGTCGCGGAAGGCGGGGCTCAGCGCGTCGAGCAGGAACATGCCCGGCGTGCGGACCGCGTTGAAGCCACGGCTGAGCGCGCGGCCCGGGTTCTTCAGCGTGGGCGGCGTCTGGTACGCGCGACGCAAATCTCCCTGGGCGCGGATGAAGGCGTCCAGGTTCTCCGGCTTGAGGACGCGCAGCTCGACGGGGCCCTTGTCCTCGAAGGCGACGTCCACCGCCACCGGCTCCTGGGTGCCATAGGAGCGCGGGACGGTGATGTAGAGCGGCTTGGCCAGGGCCACGCCGGACAGCATGAGCGCGGACAGAGCCGCCAGTCGGATGAGGCACTTCATGACCCGAAACCTCCAGGAACCAGCGAATCGCCCTGCACGGTGCCGCGCAGGCCCAGGTACGGCAGCGACTCCAGGTCGCTCCGCGCCGCTTCGATTTCCGGGGGCGCCGCGCTCGGCATGGGCGCGTTGCGGCTGACCCGGAACTCGGACAGGTAACCATCCATGGTGAGCCCGCTGAGCAGCCGGCCCGTGTTCACCCCGAAGGCCACCGAGGTAGGCGCGCGCAGCCCCGCCACCACCGGGCCCGCGGCGTTGAGCATGTTGGGCTGCTGACCCGCACACGCCTTCCGCAGGCGCTCCAGCTCCGCGTCGTTGGACGCCAGCACCACGTGGTTGCAGTGGGTGCCGCGCACCAGCCGGCTGTAGCCACCGGAGAACAGGCCCTCCAGCGCGGCCGCGTCGTCGGTGCGGCCCCACAGCACGGCCAGCTCCACGGGCAGCTTCGCATCACCGCGCGGCGTCCACACCAGCGCCACCTGACGCGTGCGCGTGGGGCCCTTGCCGCCGCCCTTCTCCCAGTACGCCTTGAGCGTCGCGGGGTCCAACGACTCCGGCAGCTTGAGCTGGAAGGCCAGCAGCACCGGCGTGTCCTCCGGCACCAGCTTCAGCAGGTCGTCGGACAGGGGCGCGGCGTCCAGGCGCGCGGGGCCGTCCAGCAGCTCGCCCGCGATGCCCCGGCCCACCAGCCGTCCCGCCTCCACGCCGAACTGGAGCCGCGTGCCCGGGGCCAACCCCACCACGCTCGACAAGAGCTGCACCTCGCGGCCGTAGGCCTCCGGGTCGTAGCCCAGCTCCACGTCCACGCCGTCCTTCGCCTTCAGCGCCGGCAGCTCCGCGCACAGACCGTGGAGCACCGCCACCGGGTGGCGCGCGAGCACCAGCCTGTCTTTGAGCCGGCCCGCCCACAGCGTCTGCTCCGCCACCAGCCAGCGCTTCATCTCGAAGGTGCCTTCCGAGCCGCCACCCGGGCAGTGCGGCGCCGTCATGCCGCCGCGGCTGGCCACGCCGTCCAGCGCCTCGTACGCGGACGTCGCGGCGCGGCCCGGCTTGGGAAGGATGAAGGCCGGCGTGCTGGAGCGCGCGTCACCGGCGAACCACGTCACGCGGAAGGGCGCGTCCAACAGCTGCCCCGCGAAGAGGTCCAGCACCGCGCCCTTGAAGCCCGCCCGGAGGTCCTCGCCGGTGGAGCCGAAGAAGGCGGCCCACGCACCGACGAAGCCCTGACCCAGCGGCTTCTGGAGCTGGTCGCGCAGCCACGCGTTGGCCGCCAGCGCATCCCGCACCTTGCCTGGGTGGTGCACGTCCACCCAGAGCGCGGAAGGCGCGGCCGTGCCGGGCACCTCCAGCGCCGTCATCGCGGGCTCGGGCATGCCTTCCACGCCGGCGCCCGCGCTGGGCGGGCCCTTGCGCTCGCCACCGAGCAGGTTCGTGACCGTGCCACCGCCGTCGCCGGACTGCCCGCTGCGCCGGCCCAGGAAGAAGGCTCCGGCCACGGCGCCGCCCACGAGGACGGTCACCACGCCGATGAGCAGCGCCTTGGGCGGGCCACTCTTGGGAGATGTCATGACATCCACTCCTTGAAACGGAAGAAGCCGAGGAAGGAAGCGTTCTGCGGCACCGGGCGCCACTCCAGCGGCGCCTCGGTGACCAGGTGGTGGAGGACGCCGGTGCGCACCGCGGCGCCCTTCTCCCCCGGGTGGTAGACGACGCGCGCGGGCGCATGGGCCCGGTCCTCCGGGCGCACCACCAGCATCAGATGGAAGATGGGGCCCGCGTCCTGCTCCTGGCGAAAGGCGAGCACGTCGCCGGTGCGCAGCGACTCGCGGGTGGCGTCGTCACGGCCCAGGAACTGGAAGCTCTGCTGGAGCAGCACCTCCGCGTCCGCGAAGTCGGACGGGCGACCCCGGCCGTCACGCCACAGCGGCGTGGCCAGGCGCTCCGCGGCGACCTGCTTGTACGCGGAACGGAAGGCGAAGCGGATGAGGCCCGCGCAGTCACGCTGGTCCGGATGCCACGCGGCGTCCTGCTTGCGAACCTGGGCCAGCGCCACGCGCGCCACCAACCGGCGGAGCAGCACGTCGCGCGTCTCGGGCGTCGTGGGTGCCTCCGCGGCATGCGACTTCGCCTCCGACGCCGACGCAGCCGGCGCATGCGGCGATGCCCCAACCGCCGCGGGCGGAGCGGCCGCGCGCGACGGCGCAAGAGCCCATTCGGACGCCGAAGGCGCCGACACGAGCGGCCGCACGCCGACCGTTCCGCTCGCCAGAGGCGCGGGCGCATGGAGCAGCAGGAGCACGGGAAGGACGCGGCGCATGGACGTGGAGACCCCGGACGACGGAGACGTCAGTACTCGCCTTCACCGCCGCCATCCCCATTGGACTGGAGCGCCTTGAGGGCCTCGTCCAGGTTCTTCGGCCACGCGGCGTGCTTCGGACGCGGGTCCTGCGAGGGCACGAACACCTCGGCCTGCCCATCCCCGAGCATGTTCACCCAGGCCAACACGCGGGTGGTGCCCGGCGTGGCCAGGGGGATTCGCACCATGCGGCGAATCTCGTTCGGCGTGCCTTCGAAGAGCGACAGGTTCAGCGTGGCCACGGTGTGGGCCTTGTCACCGCTGGGCCAGTAGTTGGTGGCCACCAGGTACACGCCCTTGGGCGGCGAGCGGTGGATGTAGAGGTACGGGCCATACGCGGGCTGGTCGAAGTCACCGCCCTGCGAGTTGAGGAAGAAGGTGCCACCGGAGGGGCTCGCGGTGTCGGCCCAGTACACGTGGGCCATCTTCCGCACGTCCAGGGTGCCGTCCTTGGCGCTGGCGTCGGTGGGCTCGTACAGGTGCAGGTCGGTGTAGACGCCGTCGGTGTCGCTGGTGAGCACCACCTTGAAGGGCACCGGCGGAATCTGCGCGTAGCTGGTGGCCTGCGTGCGCGCGGTGCCGGCCTGGTTGGTGGCCATCACCGTGACGACGTTCTTGCCGCTGGCGGCGGGGAACTTGCGGCTGAAGCGCCCGCGGTACGTGCGCATCAGGTAGCGATCGCCGTTGATGGACACCACCACCGGGTCAATGGTGGTGTCGCTGACGGTGCCCTCGATGAGCATCATCCGGTCCACCGTCCATCCACCTGACGGCGCGGACAGGGTGACGACAGGGAGCGTCTTGCCCTTGCCAATGGGCACGCCCTGTTGACGGGGATTGGATGCGGGCGTCTGCGCCAGCAGCACGGCGAGGAGGACAGGCAGCATCACGCGTCCTTGATGAAAGGAGGTCCGCGAGCGTTCGCGGGCGGACAGACTGCGGCAGCAGTACCCTCCTTTTCAAGTCGCCTGCCAGCCTCTCGGGCTGCCTTTCCCTGGCAAGCCACGCCGGAGCTGTGGGCGGCGAGCCACGCCTGGCTGCCTGCCCGTGTGGCGGCGGCCACACTTTCCCCGCTTTCGAGAGGCGCCGCACGCGGTGGGAACCCAGACCCACCGCGTGGCGGCAATCCCTCAGGACGCCGTCGGGAGCTGCGCCTCGGCTGCTGCCGGCGCGGCCTGCGCTTCCTTCTTCTCCTCGTCCGCTTCCTCCGCCTTCTCCCCAGCGCCACTGCTGGCGCCCGCCGGCTTGCCCGCACCCGGGGCTCCCGGAGGAGGCGTCCGCTTGGCGGCGGTGGCGGCCTGACGAACCAGCTCGCGGGCCTTCTGCGCCACCTTCGGCGTGGGCGCGAGGATCATGAACATCAGACGCCCTTCCATCCGGGGCATCTGCTCCACGACGGCCACGTCCTTCAGGTCCTTGGCCACGTCGTCGAGGATGGCCGTGCCCTGCTCCTTGTGCGTGATTTCACGCCCACGGAACTGGATGACGACCTTCGCCTTGTTCCCGTCCTCGATGAACCGGCGGGTATTTCGGACCTTGAACTCGTAGTCGTGCTCTTCCGTCTTCGGACGGAGCTTCACTTCCTTGAGCAGGACCGTGACCTGGGCACGCTTCGCTTCCGAGGCCTTCTTCTTCTCCTCGTACTTGAACTTGCCGTAGTCCATGATCTTGCAGACCGGAGGACTGGCCATGGGGCTGATTTCAACGAGGTCCAGCCCCTCGGTCCGGGCACGGTCCAGGGCCGCCTCGAGAGGCATGACCCCGAGCTGGCTACCGTCAGACCCGACGACGCGGACCTCACGGGCACGGATGCGACGATTGGTTCTCTGGTCGCGGCTCCCGCCGCGGCTGCTTCTCTGTTCGCGAATGATGGTGACTCTCCTCCGAATTGGGTTTCAGGCCTGCCCCCCCAAAGGTGTGGCAGGCAGGTCCGCGACAACAAGGGACCGTACACATATGTGAAGCGCCCCGCCCTGCTTGGGAACCACGCCTGGCAGTGTAACCCGCGGGCGCAGGAGTACATCCCAGTGCCCGCTCGCCCGGCAGGAAGGGGAGCCCTGGGTGAACTTTCCTCTTTGGGAGACGGTAACGCCAGAGATAACGCCCGACCCGCCCACCTGCCGTGGAACCATGCCCCCAATGTACCCCCCAGGGACCACCTGAGGGTGACACCCCTGCTCGACCCGGGGGGCTGGGAATTGCCGGGTGGGAAACAAACGGGCGTGGACGGAACGTTTCTTCCAGCCCGGACCGGGAGTCACGGCAGGAGGCCCACGCCCCGCTCCGCCCACTCGCTTCCCGGGGCGGCGCGCAGGTCGTCCACTGGAGGAGGGGGCGGCGCTCGCCCGGAACACGGCGGATGTGCGAAACCCGGGGGATGAAGCGTCACGCCCCGGCCACGGAACGCAATCGCGAGCCCCTGCTCGCTGTCCTCCGCGAAGTCCTCCCCGCCTCCGGCAGGGTGCTGGAGGTGGCCAGCGGCACCGGCCAGCACGCGGCGTGGTTCGCCCGAGCGCTCCCCCACCTCGTCTGGCAGCCCACCGACGTGGACGCGGAGTCGCTGGAGAGCATCGAAGCGTGGCGCACCGAGGAAGGCCCGCCCAACCTGCTGCCGCCGCGCCGGCTCGACGCGAGCGCGGAGTCCTGGCCGGAGACGGCCGCGGACGTCATCCTCAACGTGAACATGATTCACATCGCCCCCTGGACGGCCTGCCAGGGCTTGATGCGGGGCGCGGGCCGGGCGCTGCCTCCCGGCGGGCTGCTCGTCCTGTATGGCCCCTACTTCGTCGAGGGCCGCGAGACGGCCCCCAGCAACCTGGAGTTCGACGCCTCCCTCCGCGCCAGGAACCCGGCGTGGGGCGTGAGGTCGCTGGAGGCCGTCACCGCCGAGGCCGCCCTGCATGGCCTGGAGCGCGAGCGCGTGGTGGACATGCCCAGCAACAACCTCACCGTGGTCTTCCGCAAACCCCGTCCCCCGGTGTCCCCGCCCTGAAGGCCGCCCGACACCGCGCCGGCTGAGTGCGGACCGCCGCACACGCCCGCGGCCCTGGAACCCTTCACGCCCGACACGCGCGCCACTACCCCCATCCCGTGGCGAGACGCGGGCGGGAGAGGGGGAACACCATGCCGGACGCACCAGCGAAGGCCCGCCCGCCAGAGGGTGTTCTGTTCGCCTCGGCCTTCCGTGGCCACGAGACAGAGGCCCGGAGCCGTCAACGCACGCTGATGCTGGTCCTGGCCGTCATCGGTCTGCACGCCGCGGCGCTCATCGGCGCGGCCTCTTTCTGGCACGGCACGCCGCGACGGCTCGAAGGCGAAACCACCCGGGGAGAAGTCCTCGTGCTCCGCCTGACCGCCCTGCCACCTTCGGCCCCGGTGGGGGACGTCACCGGTCCAGCCCCCGCGCCTCTTCGGTCCCGGACCGCGCGCAGGCCTCGCCCCTCGCGCGCCCCCTCACCGCCGCGCCCCGCCGCGGCACCGCGCGCCTCCCAGCTCGCGGAGCCGCTGTCCGTCGGGCGCCCCGCCGGCATCCCAGCCCATGACCGTGACAGCCTGGCGGGCCGCGCCGTGGCGGGCATCACCCAGCGCGCCCTGGGGCCCGACTACCCGGGCTTGCTCGTGGAGCCGCCGCCCGCCACCGCCCCCGACAACCGCGAGGACATGGCCCGGCGCTACTTCGAACAGATGTTCCGCGACCGCTTCGAGGACGTTCCCTACCCCCACGAGGCGCGGATGGCGGGCATCGAAGGGTCCTTGGTGCTGCGCATCTCCGTGGGCGTGCAGGGCCAGCTGGTGGCCCTGGGGGTGCTGGGCCCCTGTCCCCACCCCCTCCTGTGCGAAGCCGCGCAGGAGGCGGTGCGGCATGCCGCGCCCTTTCCACCGCCACCGCCGGCGCTCGGCGACCGGGTCACCGTCGAGCTGCCCTTCAACTACCACCTGGAATGAGCGCGCGTTCGAAGCCGCGCTAACCGGCGCGCATCCACCCTTCGCGCTCCAGCAGTCCGGCCACGCGGGCGGCCAGCTCGTCGCGGATGCGGTGGACCAGGACGTCCGACTTGTCCTTGGGGTCTTCCAGCGGCCAGTCCTCGCGCTGGAGCCCCGGCACCTGGGGACAGGCCTCGCCACATCCCAGGGTGATGAGCCATTGCGCGTCCTGGGTCAGGTCGTCCGTGAGAAGGCGGGGCTTCACGTCGTGCAGGTCGATGCCGATGTCCCGCATGGCCGCGAGCACTTCGGGATGCACCTTGTCGCCAGGCTGCGTCCCCGCGGAGACGGCGCGCGCCTTCTGGGGGTCTACCATCACATTGAAGAACGCCTCCGCCATCAGCGAGCGGCCAGCGTTGCGTACACAGGCGAAGATGACCTTGTTCATCAGACGTCCAACTCCATTCCTCACAGGTTCACGCGCCCCTCCCCGCGCGAAGTGACTTTCGGCATGTTCAATGGCTTGCATATCTCACGGAGGGCTGGCCGCAAAGGGAGAGGCCGGGCGGATGGAAGGCCACACACGCCTACCTTTGGCGGGCGCAATCCATTGCGCATGTGAAAAACGCCTGCAACTGCAACGCGGCGCACAATCCGGGTGCGCACGCCCGCGCGGAGGCAGGCATGCATCGGTTGACTCCGCCATGCGGAGCGTGCCGCCCTGGATGTGAATTGTCTTCTGGGCCGTGGTGCGGGTGTTGCTGGCGGTGGACCCGGCCGAGCAGTCCGGCAACACGGGCTCCCACGGGAACGCCAGGCGACCACCGGTGACACAGGCGGTCTACGACAAGTCCTTCATCGTCAAGCTCGACACAGGGGCTGCGGCGTCCCGGCCCGGCGCCCCCGTGAAACGGGAGGCCTGAGCCGGGAACGCCCCTGATACGGCGGAACGGCTACTCCAGGCCCGCGGCCTGACCGTCGGCGCCGGCACCGCCCAGCACGAAGCCGTCGAAGGCCACGTTGGCCATCAGCTCCACGCGCTCCTTGTGCTTCTTCAGCAGCTCCACGTTGGCGGTGGCCGCCTTCTTGGATGCCTCGGACAGCGGCTGCTCCTCGTTCGCGCCGGGCTCCTCAATCGCGTCCAGCGTCTCCTGGAGCTGCGCCCGGGCCTCCTCCAACTGCGCACGCTCCTCATCGGCGAGCGAGCCGTCCGCCAGCCGCTTGTCGACCTCGGCCAGCTGCGTCACCATCATCTTCCGGCCCTGCTCCGCCGCGGCGCCAAGCTGGTCCAGGCTGTCGGCCACCATGGAGGCGTAGACGGTGGTGGTGATGCTCTGGAACTCGGCGGGCGACATCCCCTGCGCCTTGAGGCCGGCGATGTACGCCTTGCGCACGTCCGCCATCAGCCCCATGAACAGGCCCGCGGCGTCCACGGCCGCGTTGAAGCCCGGCTTCTCGTCACCGTCGCCCGCGTGCTGGGCCTCGAACTCCTTGGACTTCGCCTCGAAGGCCTTGAAGGCCGGCAGCGCCGACTCGCGCACCGTCAGGTAGGCCAGCAGCCGCTGCTCGTCCAACGGCAACACCTGCCCCTCCGGGGGCGCCTTGAATGAATTGCTGGCATTGAGCTGTGTCAGCTCCTGCTCCTGGGCCTGTATCGTCTGCATGGCTTCGATGCTGCCGCCGAACTTGTTCTTGGCCCAGATGCCACCCGCCAGCATCAAGCCGATGCCCGCCAGGATGAAGACACCGCAGCCGATGCCCAGTCCGATGAGGACCTTCTTCATGAAACCCTCCAGGGAAAACGTGTCACCACGGACCCAGTGCTAGCCGGGCTGGGCCCCCTGGAGCAAGCGTCACGGTGTCACGGAGCGTCGACG
Organism: Myxococcus sp. AB056; assembly: GCF_006547365.1. Taxonomy (NCBI): domain Bacteria; kingdom Pseudomonadati; phylum Myxococcota; class Myxococcia; order Myxococcales; family Myxococcaceae; genus Myxococcus; species Myxococcus sp. AB056. The sequence goes on from NZ_VHLB01000038.1 coordinate 68,900, forward strand.
TCCGGGCGAGCAGGCGGCATGGGCTGGCGGGGCAGGCGGGCCTGGAACGTGGTTCCCTCCTGCTCCGTGGAGTGGACGCGGACCACGCCGCCGTGGGCATCCACGATGTGCTTCACGATGAAGAGGCCCAGCCCCAGTCCGCCACCCCGGGCGCCCTTGCGCTCCGGGCGCTTCATCGGCTCGAACATGCGGGCCCGGAGCTCCGGCTCAATGGGCCCGCCCGCGTTGTGGACGGTCAGCAGCACGTCGTCGCGCAGCCCATGCGTGCGGATGCGCACCGGGCAGTGCTCCGGGCTGTAGCTGAGCGCGTTGTTGACCAGGTTGGTGATGACCTGGGCCAGCCGGTCCGCGTCCCACAGCCCGTAGCCGTCTCCCCGGCACTCCAGCTTCAGCGTCCGCTCCGGGCGGGTGAGCCGGACCTCCTCCACCACTTGCCGGGTCAGCTCGTGCAGGTCCAGCCACCGGGGCTCAATGGGAATGCCACCGCCCAGCCGGGCCTGCGTGAAGTCGAGCAAATCCCTCAGCATGCGCGTGGCGCGCTCCGCGCTGGAGAGGATGCGGCCCAGGCCCTTGCGCAGCCGCTCATCCAGGCCTTCCCGCCGCAGCAGCGCGGTGGCGGACATGCTGATGGCGGCCAGGGGGTTGCGCAGGTCATGGCTGACGATGCCGATGAGGAGCTGCTCGAACTCCGCGCGCTGCTTCGCCTCCAGCTCCGTGGCCCGCCGCTCGGTGATGTCCTGCATGGCGCCCACCATGCGCACCGCGTGGCCCTCGGCGTCCCGGACCACCTGCCCCCGGTCGGCGACCACGGCCCAGGTGCCATCCCCGCGCAGGAAGCGGTACTCGTCCGCCCAATGGCTCGCGCCCTGGTCGATGACGGCCTGCATGTCCCGGGCAATCCGCTCGCGGTCCTCCGGATGGATGTGCTCCGTCCACCACGCGAGGTCCCGCGGCGGGGCGCGCGAGGCCAGCCGGAACTGGACGGCGGCCAGCTCACTCCACTCGATGGTCCCCGCGTCCAGGTCCCAGTCGTAGATGACGTCGCTGGTCGCCAGCGTGGCCAGCCGGTAGCGCATCTCCGACTGGCGCAGAACCTCCTCGGCGCGCCGCCGCTCGCTGATGTCCAGCGACACGCCCGCAACGCTCACCACGCTGCCGTCGGGCCCGATGACGGGGGAGACGCCCGTCATGAAATAGGAGCCCGCCATCTCCACCTCCAGGGTGAAGGACTGGCCCTCCTGGGCGCGCAGCGTGGCGGCCACGAGGTCCGGCCGGTCGCGGTACACGTCGAACGCGGAGCGTCCCACGTAGGCGCCTCGCTCCAGTCCCAGCGCGCTCAGCCGCTCGCCCTCGAAGAGGGTGATGATGCCCTGCGCGTCCGTGGCCCAGAGGATGACGGGCAACTGGGTGACGATGCGGCGCAGGTGCTCGCGGGCCTCGTCCCGCTCGCGCTCCAGCCGCTTCGCCTCGGTGAAGTCGGTGGAGAAGCCACACACGCCAACGACACGCCCCTGCGCGTCCGGCAGGGGGAACTTGAGGCTCTGGAAGACGTGCAACCCATCGAGGAGCGGCACGTGCTCATCAATGGTGAGTTGCTGGCCGGAGTCCAGCACCTGCCGGTCGTTGCCGGTGAAGGTGCTGGCGACCTCCGCGGAGAACAGGTCGAAGTCGGTGCGCCCCATCACATCGCGCCGGAGCTTGCCGGAGGCCCTCTCGAAACCGTGGTTCACGTAGAGGTACCGGCCCGCCGTGTCCTTGGCGTAGATGAGCGTCGGCGCGTGGTCGAGCAGCCCGTGCAGCCAGGCCCCCGTCGCCCGCGCGGTGCGCTCGTCCTCCAGGGAGGACTGGCCCACCGCCTCCACCAGCCCCGCGTCGAGCACCTGGGTCAGCGCGCGCAGCCCCGCGAGCTCGGGGACCCAGCCCACGCATTCCAGGCTCTCGAGGATGGCCTCGCGCAACGCGCCATACTCGAGCACCAGCGAGCTGATGCCGAAGCCGGCCAGGTAGCGCTCACGTCCATACTCACGGCCCAGGGTGCGAGCCTCCGCCAGCCGCGCCGCCATGGAAGGGGTTCGGAGCAGCGCCCCGAGCCGCCCCACGAGCTTGTGGAGGGCCCCCGCCTCCGCGATTGCCAGGGGCGCGAGCGCTCCGAGCGCGGCGCCCACCCCCGCCATCAAGCGCCGGGTGATGTCCTCCCGCAGGACATCCAAGACGTCCGGCAGCGAGAGCGTCGGCGTGACGCTTGGACTCATGCGCGCGCCTTCATGGTCGATGATTGCCCTGGCATGTCCTCACCAGCCCCCCAACCAGGAACGCCCGCCCTCTCCATGCGGGCCGCGCGTGGCTGTTATCATTGGGATACATCCCATCCCCCGGCGGGACTGCCCGTCTCCGAGTCGGGCTCGGATGATGCCTCGCGGGAGAGACAGCCACGGCGGAGCCTCGTCCGACAGGTGGCTCACCGCTGACAGGGGACGGGCGCGCAGGCCCCCCAGACGCCGCGCCTCGCCAGCCGGGCCTGCGCCTCCAGTGCCTGGAACTCCGCGCGTCTCGAACGGCCCGCGGGAGGAACGTGGAGCACGCAAGCATGGCCTCTCTCCACCAACAGCGTGTTCACCTCGCGTTCCTCCACGGACACGTAGGCGAGGAGCCGGCCGAAGCGGTCCTCGCACGCCTCGCCATAGGTCAGCGTGACCCGCCTGCCCTCGACGAGGCCCCGGTTGAAGGCATGCGCCTCCGGACCGAAGCAGTCACCGCCCGCGCCCGTGCGCTCCGGTGCATCCGCGAGCAGGTAGCGAACACGCTCGCCGCTCTCCAGGACAACCGTGTCCCCGTCCAGGACCTCCGCCACCCGTCCTGAAGCGGGGCCGCAAGAGACCTCCGCGTCACCCTCGCCACAGGCCGCCAGCAAACAGGCCAACGCACCTTTCATCAAAGCGCGCATGCGCGGTTCACCCCTCCCGGCGTGCCTCGGTCTCCCCGGCCATAACGGGCCGACTCGGGGGCGGGACAGAAGCTCCCGGGCCAGTCATTGCGTTGAGGGTCACTGCGCCCGGGGTCGAGCTGTGAGGACACACCTGGGATGGCCGCGCCGGACCACGACACGGCGTCGAGCACGCGCCCTTTCAGCGAGAGCTCGAGCTTCCGGCTGCCCGTTGTATTCGCCAGGTTGAAGTTGAAGGTGCCGAGTACCGCGGGCAGCCCGCCATTGAGGGACGCATCCTCACTGCGCGCCAGGACCGCGCGGCCTCCTGCCTTCACGGCCAGACACAGCGCCGAGTCGAACGTCGAGCGGCCTCCGCTCTCGTTGGACAGCGACACACCATTGAGGTCCACGTCGCGCAGCGCGAGCACCTCCACCCACTCCCCCGTGGCATCCGCTACCGCCTGTGGGTCCGCCATGAATTCGGTGAGGACGAGCGAGCCCCCATCGGGCCCCCTGCGCGCACGCGTCCTTCCGGTGGTCCGGTCAATACATCCGTCCTCGAGCGTCCCGGCGTCCACGCCGCCATCGGAGGTTCCACCGTCGCCAACGCCGCCCGGCGTGCCCCCATCTCCCTCACAGACACGATTCCCACGACCGGGCGTCCCCATGTTGCCGCGCGAGCCATAGGCGGCCGTGGCTGCGCACCACGCGGAGGGCGCGTCATTCTGGACAGCATCCGCGAGCGGTGCGGACACCTGCGTGGCCACGCCATCCACCGCCAGACCGTAATCGACCGCGTCGAGCACCACGCCCCCGGCCTTCACCTGCAACCGGCCGCCCGCGTTGCGCAGGTCCATGTTGAACGTCGCCATGGGCGGAGGAAGCCCTCCGTTGAGGGTGGCATCCGTGCGACGGGCCAGCACCGCGTACTCCCCCGCCGAGAGCGACAGGCAACCCTCCGCCTTCACCGTCGCCTCACCCGCCTCGGCGACCAGCGTCACGCCGTTGAGGTCCACGGGGGCCGTGGCTCGCAGCTCCACCCACTCACCCAACGTGTCGTCGCCACGCGGATTGGCCATGAACTCAGTGATGACAAGGTCTCCAGGCGCCGGAAGCAGGACAGGTCTCACGGCATCGGCGCCCGCGGGCCTGCACGTCGCCACCACGCCCGCGTCCTCGGGGACACCCGCGTCGCCCACGGGGCCACAAGGTGCGTTCGCGGCGCCAGGACTCCCCTGGAACGTCCCGCCGGCACCGGCGTCGGGCGAGTCACACCAGCGAGCCAGGTCGTCGTTCCCCGCCATGTCAGGCACCAGGCGGCCGTCGTAGATGCGCGACGCCCCGCTCTTCGCGGGCGCGGAGAGCGAGACCTCGTCCAGGACCCGCTCACCGCACCGGATGCCCAGCCGTCCGCCCGAGTTCCCCAACGCCCCCAGCCCGTCGCCATAGGCGTGGTCCACATGCGCGGGCACCGGCCCGTCGCGCACGTCTCCCAGCACCAGGTAGTCTCCCGCCGCCACCGTCATCTCTTCGAGGACGGCATAGGCCGTCTCCTGCGAGCCATCCGCGCGGGACGCGTAGAGCGTCAGCCCATACAGGTCCACGGGGCCGCGCGTGGGGTTGTGCAGCTCCACGTACTCCTGGCCCGTGTCCGTTCCCACCGGGTCGTTGAGGTACTCGGTGATGGCGACATCACCGGGCAACAGCCCCGCGCACGCCGCGTCCACGTCTTCGTCCAGGGGCGTGCCCCCACACGCCCACGCGCCCAGCCGCTTTCGTCGCTGAAGTTGCATGGGCGATTGGTGTGGAAGGACCAGGACCTCTCCGAGCGCAGCCGGCTCCAACAGGAGCTGCGGACC
>NZ_VHLB01000039.1:0-72595 GCF_006547365.1 Myxococcus sp. AB056
GCGTCGTCCTGGGCCCACGCGGCGGAGGCGGCCAGCGTCAGTGCCAGGGGCGCCCACAGCTTCCAGCGGGGCGCGCGGGAACGGTACTTCTGGGACGGCGGCGGAAAAACCGTGAGCAAGGGCATGGGGGAATGTCCTGCGGGCACAATGACCCCTGGGGGCTGGGGCAATGGAGACACGCGGGTGTCTTTGCACACCTCATGCCTCCCCGCCCGGTGAGCCAAGTCCCCGACACTCCATGGCAAATTCCCAGGAGGAGGCCCCTGCGAGCAGCAAATGACCTCGCAACGTCTGCGAGCCCGCAAACTTTAGGCGCACCCTGACTGTCCAGCGACAGGGTGACTGGAGTCCGAATGGACCCTGGGTTACCAGCCAGACTTGCTGTTTCTCAGGGCCTTCTTTTCGGAGGTGCGCTTCTTGCCTTCCAGGCGCCGCCGCTTGGAGCCGGCGGTGGGCTTGGTGGCCCGCCGCACCTTGGGCACGAAGGTGAGGACCTTGAGTCCCTCGCGCAGACGCTCCAGCGCCACGCCCTTGTTCTGCACCTGGCTGCGGCGCTCGGTGGCGCTGACGGACAGCTCGGTGGGGGCATGCGTGAGGCGCACGCCGCTGGCGGTGGTGTTGCGGTGCTGGCCCCCCGGGCCCGAGGCGATGAAGTAGTCCACCTCACACGCCTTCAGGAGGGACTCGTCGTCCAGCTTGAGGGCGTCCAGCGCGGCCTGCCGGCGGGTGGGTGAAATGCTCATGGCTGTCTTCAAGGTATCCCTCCCAGGCCCCTTCGTGCACCGCTGTCGTGCGTGCAGGCTCCGGCGCTGGACGGGGCCCCGTCGTCCGTCTGACGGGGGATTTCAAGTTGACCGGGGGGCTCAAATTGAAGCGGGCATGAGGCGGCTCCGGGACGAAGCCCCCTGATGCCAGTGGGTTGGCCCCTGGTCCGTGGGCCGCTCTGGAGGGCTGCGGCGTGCGCCTCGCGAGGCGGTGCTAGCGCACGTTGATGGTGGTGCCCGTGCTGGCCTGCCGTCCGTCCTCGCTGGTGGCAGTGATGGAGGCGGCGACGGGCACGCGGGTCATGCCGCGGTCGGTGTCGATGTAGGGCTCCACGAACGTCTGGTCCGCGGGGATGGTGACCGTGGGCATGCTGATGCGGCGGGTGGGCGATTCCAGAGCGACGGTGACGGGGCCGGTGAAGCCCTCCGCCCGCGTCACGGTGATGCGCACCTTCTCGTTCTGACCGGCGAACAGGTCCAACTGGCGCGGCTCGATGGTGACGGAGAAGTCCGGCTGGGCCACGGGCGGCGGAAGGATGACGAGGAAGATGTTGGCGCTGGCCGCGAACGTCTCCGTGGCGTTGGTGGCCATCAGCAGGGCGCGCATCATGCCCCGGGCCTGCGTGTCCTGCGCCACCGAATAGGTGGCGGTCGCAGTGACGCTGGGCTCACCTTCAGGCAGGACGATTTCCGGCGTGAGCGTCACGCCCTCGGGCGCATTCTGGAGGTTGAGGCGGAACGCGCTCTGGTCGTCGCCCTCGCGCCGCACGGTGATGTCCACCGGAAGGCTCTCGCCCGGAATGGCGGTGAGGGTGTCGGGGAGGTCGAAGGCGATGCGGAAGAAGGGCCCGTCGCTGCCGCAGGACAATGCGAGCGCGCTACCGACGAGGAACAGGCCCCCGATGAGGGACCGGCGGAGGGATGGGGTCATGTTCTTGAATCTCCTGGTGCGTGCCAGCATCCGTCCACCGTGGCACCCGGGCAAGCCGCTCCAGAGCAGGCGGGCTCAGCGGAACAGCGCACGGGCCACTTCATAGGTGCCCACGTGCGCATCAATCGTGGCGGACAGGGGTTTCGCGTAGCCGCCGCCCAGGGTGAGCACCGCGGGGATGCCTCGCTGGCGTGCCGCCTCCAGCACCAGCCTGTCGCGCGCTCTCAGTCCGGCGTGAGTGAGGGACAGCCGTCCCAGCGCGTCTTCCGTGAGCGGGTCTACGCCCGCCTGGAAGAAGAGGATGCAGGCGCCCGCGCTGTCGAGCACCTCGGGCAGGTGCAGGGCGAGCGCGTCCAGATAGGCCGCGTCTCCCGTTCCGTCCGGCAGGCCCACGTCGAGGTGGGAGGGCTGCTTGCGGAAGGGGAAGTTGTTCTCTCCGTGCATGGAGAAGGTGAAGACGGAGTCGTCGCCGGTGAAGACGGCAGCGGTGCCGTTGCCCTGGTGGACGTCCAGGTCCACCACCACGGCCCGGCGGATGTCGCGCGAGGCCTGGAGCGCGCGGATGGCCACCGCGATGTCATTGAAGACGCAGAAGCCCTCGCCGTGGTCCGGAAAGCCGTGGTGCGTGCCCCCGGAGAGGTTGCCGCCGATGCCGTCCTGGAGCGCCGCGCGGGCGGCGTCGAGGGTGCCCGCCACCGCGGCGGAGAAGCGCCGCACCAGTTCGGGGGACCAGGGGAAGCCGAGGCGCCGTTGCTCGGCGTCGGTGAGGGTGCCCTGGGACAGCGCATCGAGGTAGCGGGGCGTGTGGACGCGCGCGAGGTCCTGGCGTGGGCAGGGCGTGGATTCGGTGAGGGACTCCGGGGAGAGCACGCCCCGCTCCAGGAGCGCCTCGCGCAGCAGTCGGTACTTCTCCATGGGGAAGCGGTGACCGGGAGGCAACGGGACTTCGTAGCTGTCCGAATGGAAGACGCGCACGCGGAAGGTGCCCTAACGCCAGGGCCGGGCGGGTGCAACCCGCGGCGCGTGTGAGAAATCGACCGGGGGCGTAGACCCGGGGGCGAGGTCATTCGTTTCGAACCTCGCCGTCGTCCTTCCCCTTGGAGAACGCCATGGACCGCAAGTCCCTGTCGCGCGCCGCGCTGTCGGCCGCGCTCGTCACCGCTCTGTCCGCCGCCCTGTCCCTGGCCGAGGAGAGCCCGGTTTTCAAGCCCGTGGAGAAGCCCGCGCCCGCCAAGACGGCGACGCCGGCCGCTCAGGCGAAGCCCGCTCCGAACCAGAAGCCCGCGCAGCCGGCGACGTCCCAGCAGCCGCAGGTCCCCGCCGCCGCCCGGCCGGAGATTGAAGTGGTGTTCGTGCTGGATACGACGGGCTCGATGAGCGGGCTGCTAGAGGGGGCGAAGCGGAAAATCTACTCCATCGCCTCGCGCATCGCGCAGGGCCGTCCGACGCCGCACCTGAAGGTGGGGCTGGTGGCCTACCGCGACGTGGGCGACGACTACGTCACGAAGCGCTTCGACCTGAGCGACGACCTGGACACGGTGTTCGCCAACCTGCGCAAGTTCGAGGCGGGGGGCGGCGGGGATACGCCCGAGCACGTGGGGCGCGGACTGGGCGAGGCCGTGTCCAAGCTGTCCTGGAGCAAGAACCGCGAGGTGATGAAGGCCATCTTCCTGGTGGGGGACGCGCCCCCGGCGCAGCGCAACGACGACTGGGACTTCAAGCACTGGGCGAAGAAGGCCCGGGAGAAGCACATCGTCGTGAACACCGTGCGGTGCGGCGGGGATGCCGAGACGGAGGTGTCGTGGCGGTTCGTGGCGAAGCTGACGGACGGCACCTTCGACTCCATTGACCAGGGCGGTGGCATGGTCGCCGTCGCCACGCCGTATGACGCGGAGCTGGCGAAGGTGAACGCGGAGCTGGCCACCAAGACGCTCTACACGGGCCGCAGGGAGGTCCAGGCGGAGAACATGGCGCGCGCCGCTTCCATGGGGGCGCTGGCGCCGGAGGCTGCGGCCGAGCGCATCAGCTACATGAAGAAGACGCGCGGCGGTGGGGCCGCGGGAGCCCCCGCGAGCAGCGCGCCCAAGGCGGTGGGTGGCGCGGTGGACCTGGTGGAGGCGCCGTCCGCGCTGGATGGGGTGAAAGCGGACGAGCTCCCCTCCGAACTCAAGGGCATGTCCAAGGAGGCGCAGGTCGCGAAGGTGAAGGCGCTTTCCGAGGAGAAGAAGGCGCTGGAGAAGAAGGCGGAGACGCTGGCCGCAGAGCGCGAGGCGTGGCTGACGAAGAACGCCCCCGAGAAGGAGGACGCCTTCGACGCCAACGTGATGAAGGGCGTGAAGGCGCAGGCCGCCCGCTACAACATCGCCTACTGAGTGTCAGCGAAGCGGGGGACAGGAAGCCGCGGGCGCGCTTGGAGGCGTCCGCGGCTTTCGCGTGTCAGGCGTGGGCGCGCAGGAACTCTAGCAGCGCCGGATTGACGGCTTCCGGGTGCGTCATGTTCGCCGCGTGCGCGGCGCCGGGAACCGGGATGAAGCGCACGCTGCCGGGCAGCGTCTGGTGCAGGTGCTCGCCGTGGACCGGGGGCATGCCGTGGTCCTCCAGCCCGTGGAAGACGATGGCGGGGCAGCGAATCTCCGTCAGCCGCCCGGAGATGTCGTCCCGGTCGATGAGCGAGCGGATGGCGTTGGCGAAGTGTCCGCCGGGGATTTGCCGCCAGCGCGGCAGCCAGGTGTCGAAGTAGCGCGTGTCCCCGATGATGGCCTGCGCCAACCCCTGCACCAGCGGGTCGATGGGGCCCTGCGTCTCCCAGATGTCGGCGGACTGCTGGTAGGCGGCGCGGGTGGGCGCGTCGTCGTTGGTGCCCCGGGTGCTCATCAGCACCAGCGCCCGGACGCGCCCGGGGTGCTTCAGCGCCACGCGCAGCGCGCTGTAGCCTCCCTGGGACATGCCGCCCACGACGGCCCGCTCGATGCCCAGGTGGTCCAGCAGCGCCACGCAGTCCGCGGCCGAGTCCCACGGCGTGAAGGGCTTGCCGTCCCAGCGTGTCTGCCCGAAGCCGCGGGCATCCCAGCGGATGACGCGGAACTCGGGAGCGAGCGCCGCCACCTGCGCGTCGAACATCCGGTGGTCCATGAGGAAACCATGGCCCAGGATGATGGGCCGGCCGTTTCCACCGGAGTCCTCGAAGTAGATTCCCTGTCCGTTCAGCTCGGCGATGGGCATGGCCCCTCCGTCTATCACCCCCGGGAGGGCCGCGCGCGCTACTCCCGCGTCACCGCCTGGAGCACCACTTCACGCCGCCGCTCCAGCAGCCGCAGCGCCAGGGGAAGCACCCCGCGATACAGCGCCACGTTCAACGCGGCGGCCAGGAGAATCATCGCCGCCGTGTGCCACGTGGGCCCTTCCTTGCCCGCCAGCTTGAGCGCCCAGCCGAAGGGCATGCAGCCCGCGCTGGCCGCGAGGATGCCCAGCATGGAGGCTGTCAGCGGAACCTTGTCTCGCCGCTTGAGGCTCGCGTGGAACTTCACGGGGAAGTACAGCGACAGGAAGTTGCCCGCGGCCAGCAGCATGGGCACCACGGCTCCCACGGCCGCCATGGCGCACAGCATGTCCAGCCCGGTGCCGAAGCCGAAGTACACCCGGTAGAAGAGCGCCACCAGCGCCGCCATCCCGAGCGCCGCCGCGCCCTGCACCTGATTCTTCGCGCGCAGCACGTCCGCCAGGTCCAGGGGCGCCGCCAGGAAGGCCGCGAAACCCTGTCCGTCGTACGCGAAGGTGTTCTGGGAGAACGTGGACGCAATCACCACCGCGCCGTAGATGCACAGGCCCCCCATCAGCCACGCATCCGCCGAGCCGCCCAGGAGGAACACGAACAAGTCCCTTCCGGACAGCAGCTTCAACAGGATGGCCAGGATGAAGGGCACCGACGCCAGCAGCCGCGCGCGCGGGTTGCGCCACAGGTCCAGGGCCTCGCGCGTCACCAGCGTGGTGTAGCGCGTCCGCGTGGTGGCGAACGGGTTGCTGTCACCCGAGTCCTTGCGTGAGCCCCCCGCGCGGCCCGCCTGCCGGTGGAAGCGCATCAGGAGCGCGTAGGCCACCGCCATGCCCACGCCCGCGAAGAAGAGCAGCGCCGCCGCCTCGAGCATGGCCACCCGGGGCCGGTGCCAGGCGAGCTGCGCCAGCGCGTCTCCGAAGAGACCCGGGGGCACGCGGCCCAGCGCCACCGCCGCGTTGATGATGAGGGACATGTCCAGCGCGTCCACGCCCGCCTCGCCCACCGCCGTCAGCCACGAGGTGTCGATGGGCGGAATGAACGACGCGCCCAGGAGGAAGAGCGCCAGTCCTCCGCCCATGATTTCCGCGCTGTGCTTCTCCCTCAGCACGTTGATGACGGCGTACAGCGCCACCCGGCTCCAGGCCGCGCACAGGAGCGCGAAGAGGACGTAGAGGACCACCGCCAGCCACGGCATGTACAGCACGTAGACGGACGCGAAGCCCAGCGCGGCCCCGGTGAGCGGCGCGTAGAAGACGAGCGCGCGCGGCTCGAAGAGGCTGGCCACTGTCGACGCGATGAGCAGCCGGAAGGGGGAGATGGGGAAGGCGGCGTAGCGGCTCAGCTCGGAGTGGTCATCCACGCCCGCGGACAACAGCGGCCACGTCACCCACACCGAGAAGGTGACGAAGCACAGCAGGTTGAGGATGAAGTAGGGCCACACATCGCTCTCCGCGATGGGCCGCAGCCGCATCAGCGCGAAGAACGTCAGGCCCAGGAAGAGGCCCGGCGCGCTCGACGCGGCGAAGGCGGCCACCGCGAGCAGCCGGCTGCGTCCGGGACCCTGATTCAACCCGATGTCGAAGCGCAGCCCCCACAGCAGCCACAGGTGTCGGAAGAAGCCGGGCACGGCGGGGCGGCTCATGCGGTCTCCTGGCGCAGCGGCGTCACGGACGCGGGCGCCTCACCGTAGAAGGACAGGCGCGCGTTGCGCGAGGCCGGCACGGAGATGAGCTTCTCGAATACCGCCTCCAGCGACGGGCACTCGTAACGCGACAGCAGCGAGCCCACCGGCCCCTGGTCCAGCATCCGGCCGCCGCGGATGATTCCCGCGTGCGTGGCCAGCCGCTCGGCGATTTCCAGCACGTGCGTGGTGAGCAGCAGCGTCACCCCTCGGCGGCTCAGCTCGCGCAGGAGCTCGCGGATGACGCCGGCGGCCAGCACGTCGATGCCCTCGAAGGGCTCATCCAGCAGCACCAGCTCCGGCGCGTGGATCAGCGCCGCGGCGATGGCGAGCCTCCGGCGCATGCCCTTGGAGTACTCCGCCACCAGCGCTCCCGCCTTGTAGGTGAGCTCCGTCAGCTCCAGCAACTCGGTGGCGCGCGCGGCGGCCTCGTCGCCGTCCAGCCCGTACATGCGCGCGCAGAAGGTGAGGTACTGCCGGCCGGTGAGCCGCTCGAAGAGGCTCAGCTCCTCCGGCACCACGCCGACGCGGCGCTTCACTTCCATGGGCCTGGCCACCGCGTCCACCCCGAGCATGCGGATGGAGCCCGCGTCGGGACCGTACACCCCGGTCAGCAAGGCGATGCTGGTGGACTTCCCGGCCCCGTTGGGGCCCAGGTACGCGTAGAAGGCGCCGCGGGGAATCTGCAGGTCCAGGCCGTTGAGCGCGCTGAAGCCGCCAAAGCGCTTCTGCAGGCCGCGGGCGTCGACCGCCAGGTCATCAGTGAGAGAGGGCATCATGGAATGTCCTCCATCTCACCCGAGCCCGGCACCGGGGGACAATCCCCACCCGTCAACAGGGGGATGCCCGCTGGCCCTACGGTGCCGTCTCAGTGGACGAGCGACATCTCCGGCGGACCGGCAATCTGCTGCACCGTCATCCGCACCTTGTCCAGGTCCACGGGCTTGGAGATGTAGCCCGCGGCGCCCACGAGCTCGGCCTCCCATTCGAAGCCGTAGCCGGAGATGATGATGATGGGCAGACCCCGCGCACGGGGCATCTTCTTGAGTGCGTCGAGCAATCCCCAACCGCTCATGACTGGCATCCGCAAGTCGAGCAGCACGGCGGAGGGCATGTCTCCCTCCAGCAGGTCCAGCGCCTCACGACCGTTGGCCGCTTGAACCGTGGGATAGCCCATTTCCTCGAGTGCATCGCAGATGAGCGTGCGGTGGCTCGCGTCGTCATCGACGACCAGGATGTGGGACATGGCAGGGCCTCGGAAGCTGCGGCTGGGTGTGGCGCCGCGAAATTCTATGGGCAGGATGATGGGAACTCCTCTTCCATTCCGGAAGGGGCCCCGATGCTTTTCAACAGCGAACGGCCCGGGAGGACGAGGCTTGCATCCGGGGCCGGGTGTCCACGGGGCTCACGCTCCGTACAGCTGGAGCGCATTCTGCCCCAGCATGCCCGCCAGTACCGCGTCATCCAATTTCATCCCCAGCATCGTCCGCAGCTCACGGTCCCAGGCGTAGGGGATGTTGGGAAAGTCCGTGCCGTAGAGGATGCGCTCGGGCCGGACCTCCAGCGCCCGGCGGGGGATGGGGACGGGGAAGTACCCGGCCAGGGCCATGGTGGTGTCCAGCCAGAGGTTGTCGTGCCGCTCGAGCAGCCGCGCGTAGGCGTCGAACTCGTCCGCGCCCAGGTGGGGCACGCACAGCTTCAGCGTGGGATGGTCCTTCAGTACACGCTCCACCCGCTCCGCGGCGCAGAGCGCGTAGGTGTCGCAGTTGTAATGGGGACTGGAGGGCTCCCGCCCCGCGTGCATGACGAGCGGACGGCCTGCCTTCGCGCACGCGGAATACACCTCGTGAAGGTGCGGCGCGTCAGGTGAGAAGCATTGAACGTGGCAGTGAATCTTCACCCCACGCAGGCCCGCGTCGAACGCCTCTTCCAACACGGCCGTGGCATCGGGTTCGCCCGGGAGCACGGTGGCGAGCCCCAGCACCCGAGGCTCTTCCCGGGCCACCTCCGCCACGTAGGCGTTGAGCGCGCGGGCCATGCCTGGCCGGTGGGCGTAATGCAGCGCCACCACCCGGTGGACACCTCGCGACAGGAGGAAGGACACGACCTGCCGCGTGTGCAGCTTGTAGCGGATGGGCCAGCCGTACTGGTCGAACCAGCGCCACACCGCGTCGAACACCCGGTCCGGGAAGAGGTGGACGTGCGCGTCCACCACGGGCGGCAGTCCTTCGGGCAGGCGGGGGCCCTCCGTGTCCTGGAGGGCGGGCATGGGCATGCGGATGCCAGCGTCCCGCCACGTGGGCGCGGAGGCCAGGCAGGGGACGGGCACGTCAGCGTTGGAGTCGGTGGCCATGGCGAGCCACCCGTCTACGCCTTCTTGGCGGTGTCGTCCTCGTCGCCGTCGGTCCGTCGCAGGTAGGTGTTGTGCGTATACCCCTGGCGGGACAGCCGCTGCGCCTCGATGGCGTCCGCGACCTTGGCGCAGACCTGGCCCAGCATGCGCAGCGACTCGGCGAGGAGCCGCTCGGCGTGGTCCTGCGCGTCGGCAGCCTGGATGGTGGTGCGCTCTTTGCGGAACAGTCCGGGCAGCTTCATCTCCCCCAAAGCATAGGTGACGCACTGCTCCCGTGCCACCGCCCCGCGAGGCCGGCCTTAACCGCGTTGACGGCCCGCTCAATTTACATTTTTGAGCAGTTGCCCTGGCTGCCCGCCTGGATGCCTGCCAGTTGTGCTTGTAACCCCTTGGTCTTCCAGGCTTTTGACGAATTTTCAAGTGGGGGGATGACAGGGAGTTAATCCGGCCCTACATTGGATTCCGTCGGATTTACGGCAGAGGAGCTGCGCATGGCTTACGACGGCGAGCTGGTGAAGATGGAGAACGGTCGCTGGGCGCGGTTCCAGCGGTGCCAGGTGTACCGCCCGGGCGTCGAGGACGCGGGCGAGACGATGCTGTTGATCGCCGTGGAGCTCGAGGAGCGCTATCAGCGCCAGCTCGACGAGGCGGCTGACTCCCTGGCCCAGTACCGCTATCAGGGCGTCCCCGTGCAGGTCCGTTTCGATTCGGGCTCCCAGGGCATCACCCTGCAGCCCGAGCAGGCGGCATCCGCACCCGCGGTGCACTGAGCGCTGACGCCGCGTGAGCGGAGTGTCAACGGGTTGACGGATTCACAACCCAAGGGGCCTCGCGATTCACATCGCGGGGCCCTTGGTTTTTACAGGCCCTGACGAGCAGCGTCAGGCGTCGTCCAGCCAACGGGTATACGCCTCGAAGCCGTAGTCCCTGCCCAGGAATGACCGGACCAGGTCCGCCGCGTCACGGGAGCCGCCCGGACCCAGCACGGTGTCCCGGTAGCGCTGGGCGGTGGAGGTGTCCATCAGCCCGTGCTCCAGGAACGGTGTGAGCAGGTCCCGGGCGATGACGAGCGACCAGAGGTAGGCGTAGTACGCGGAGGAGTAGTAGCCGTCGAGCTGGACGAAGGAGAGATGGGCGTAGGTGTCGTCCACTGCGGGGAAGGGCATGTAGCGCTCCTGGAGCGCGTTCACCCGCGCGGTGGTGTCCACGCCCGCGGGGTCGCTCGCGTGGAGCTGGAGGCTGACGGCCGCGTAGAAGAGCTGTTGGCGCAGCCACAGTCCCTTGCCGAAGGCGTCCGCGCGCCGCATCCGGAGGATGGTCTCCGTGGGCAGCGGCTCGCCGGTGACGACGTGCCGGGCGAACGTCTGGAGTGACTCCGGGCGCCAGGCCCACTCCTCCAGCACCTGGGCGGGCGCTTCCACGAAGTCGCGCTCCGTGCGCGAGCCGGACAGGCCGGCCCAGCGCGCCCGGCCGCCGAGGACGTGGTGCAGCAGGTGGCCGAACTCGTGGAAGAACGTCTGCACCTGGGAGTGCTGGAGCAGCGCGGGGTGGGCGCCGGGACGCGGGAAGTTGCCCGTCAGCACGCCCTCGGGAAGCGTCCTCCCCGCGCGGCCGGTGGCCAGGTCCCACTGCGCCGGATGGGCGTACTTGTTCGGGCGCGGGTGCATGTCCAGGTAGAAGCGCCCCAGGCGCGTGGGGCCCTCGTAGATGTCCCAGGCCTCGATGTCTGGGTGCCACACCTGCGCATCCCGGACGCGGCGGTAGGTGAGCCCGAAGAGCCGCGAGGTGATGTCCAGCACGCCCTGCTTCACCCGCGTGTATTCGAAGTAGGGCCGCAGCTCGCGCGAGTCGAAGCGGTAGCGCTCCGCGCGCACCTGTTCCTTGAGGTACGTCTGCTCCCAGGGCTCCACGCGGGACGCGCCGGGCACGTCGCGCCGCTTGCGCTCCAGCAGCGCGGTGTAGTCGTCCTGCACGCGCGTGGTGGTGGCGGTGGCGAGCTGTTCGATGAAGTCCTCGGCTACGTGCTGGTGCCGGACCATCTTGTCCTCGGACGCGTAGGCGGCCCAGCTCGGATAGCCCAGGAGCGTGGCCAGGTCGTGACGCGTCTGGAGCAGGCGTGTCAGCGTCTCCAGGTTGCGGGGATGGCCGCGCTGCTGGCCCGCGCGCCAGAGCGCCTCGCGGGCGCTGCTGTCGCGCGCGTAGGTCAGGACGGGCAGGGCGTCGGAAGCGTCGGTGGTGACGCGCACCCGGCCGTCGGGCCCGGGCGGATGGTCCCGGATGTAATCGTCGGGCAAGCCCTCCAGCGCTTCGGGGGCCACGTCCACGTGCCGGACGTCTTCGCGGATGTGCTGGCTGAACGCCTGTCCCAGCCGGGTGAGGGCGTCGTTCAGCTCGCGCAGCCGCGCGCGGGTGGCCTCGTCCCGGTTCACCCCCGCGCGCCGGAAGTTCCGCAGCACCAGGTCCACCCATCGCTGGGTGGCGGTGTCCTGCCCGCTCAGGTCCAGCGCGGCCAGGGCCGCGTAGACGTGGGGGTTGAGCGACACGTCCGTGCGCATGCCATCCGCGGCCTGGGCGCAGCGCGCCGCCGCCGCGCGGAACGCGGCGTCCGGGTGGGTGTTGGCGCCGATGCCCGCGCGGCCGTTGGCGTCATCCAGCAGGGCGATGGCGTCGTCGTAGGCGGTGAGGGCCGCCTCCACGTTCCGGGGCTCGGGCAGTGACAGCAAGGCGTTGATGCGCGCCGAGGCCCGTTGCACATCGCACAGGCAGGCCGCCAGGAAGCGCCCGGGTGGGGCGGTCAGTTGGCGTCCTGCGTCAGGCTCCAGGGGGCTCGGCGCGGAAGGCACCGGAGGTTCGGTGGATGACGCAGGGCGCTGGGCGGATGACGAGCCAGCGCAGCCTGCGAGCGCGAGGCTGACGACGAAGACGACCAAGCGGTGCAAATGCCACTCCCAGCGCGGGTGAGGGGGCAACGTGCGGGGGACCGGCCTATTTCCGCTGCGTGCTCCTGATGGGAATGACGAAGAGCGCGCCGTTTCATCGCAAGATTCCGCCATGGAGGATGGCGGACCCGGGTCAACGGGCGCCGGCCACGGTGGCGGTACGGCGCCGCGCGAGCGTCAGTTGCCCACCTGGAAGAAGCGAGCGGCGTTCTCGTGGGTGATGCGGCGGACGATGCGCGCGGACAGGTTGGCCTTGGTCAGCAGGTTGGCGGCGCGCGCCAGGCCGAGGATGTCCCCGGCGCCGTCGCCCGCGTCGGAGTTGAGCATCAGCCGCTCACTGCCCAGCCGCCGCACCAGCACCACCGCGCGCTCGGCCTTGAGCGCCTCGGGGTGCAGCGTCAGCCCGGCCCAGTGGCCTACCTCCAGGATGGTGCGCACCGTCCGGGCGTTGGCGTGGTCCACCAGCGCGCGCGAGGGCAGCAGGCCCGACTGCCGCAGGAGCGTGAGGATGCGCCGCGTGTGGCGCTCCTTGTCCGCGGTGGGGGTGTGCACCACCACGCGCAGCTTGAGGCTGCGGGCCAGCGCGAGCTGCTCCAGGAAGGCTTCTTCTTCCTCCTCGCCGCCCGTGTGCAGGCCCGTCTCGCCCAGGGCCACCACGCGCCCGCCCTGGAAGTAGTCAGGCAGCGCGGACAGCACCTCGCTCAAGCCGCGCCGGGGGATGCAGCGTGGGTGGACGCCCAGGGCCGCGTAGGCGCGGATGCCCAGGCGCTCCAACCGGGGAAGCTGGCGTTCCACCAGGTCATCGAAGTGCCGCAGCAGCGCCTTGGACGTGGGCTCCGGGAAGTGGTGCGCCACCACCAGCGCCCGCTCCACGCCGAAGAAGCGCATGGACTCCAAATCCTGGTCGCTCAGGCTCTCCGGGTGGAGGTGGGCGTCGAAGATGGGCGGTGGGGTGGGCACTGCTCAATCCTGTCCCAGGGCGGCGCCCTCGTTGCGCGGGTCGCTCGCGGAGAAGCGCAGCCCCGTCTTCGGGTCGCTGTAGACGGCCTCGGCGTCGCCCCACTGTTCCACGCGGCGCACCTTGTGGCCCTTGGCCTCCAGCACGGACAGCGTCGCCGGCTCCAGGCCCCACTTGTCCACCCACAGCTCGTCGGGCAGGTACTGGTGATGCAAGCGGCCTTCATTCACCGCGCGCGCCACGTCCATGCCGTGGTCCACCACGTTGCTGATGACCTGGATGACGGTGGTGGGGATGGTGGAGCCGCCAGGGCTGCCCACCGCGAGCATGACGCGCCGGGGGTCTTCCTTGGCGAACACCAGCGTGGGGGCCATGGAGGACAGCGGCACCTTGCCCGGTGCGATGGCGTTGGGCTCGCCCGTCACCAGGCCGTATGCGTTGGGCACGCCCGGCTGCGCGGCGAAGTCATCCATCTCATCGTTGAGCAGCACGCCGGTGCCCTTGGCCACCATGCACGAGCCGAAGCCGTAGTTCACCGTGGTCGTCATCGCCACCGCGTTGCCGTCCTTGTCGATGACGGAGATGTGCGTGGTGTTCTTCTTCTCCGGTTCGGGCGTCAGGGTGGTGGGCTCGTCCGTCAGCGTGGAGCCCCGCACGCCTTCCTTCGGCGCCAGCAGCGACGCGCTGGGCGTGGCCTTCTTCGGGTCGATGGAGCCCGCCAGGTCCGCGACGTGGCCGGGCGACACCAGCCGCGCCAGGGGCACGTCCACGAAGGCCGGGTCCCCCAGGTACTTCGCGCGGTCCACGTAGGCCCGCCGCACGGCTTCCGCGTAGAGGTGCAGCGCCTCCGCGTCGCGGAACGTCACGCCCTGGGGACGCAGCTGCTCCATGGCGGTCAGCACCTGGATGACGGCCACGCCCCCCGCGCTCGGCGGCGGCATGGTGAGGATGCGGTGGCCGCGGTACGTGCCCTCCAGGGGCGTGGCGCTCCGCGTCTTGTAGGCCGCGAGGTCCTCCTGGGTGAGGATGCCGCCGCCAGCCTGGACCGACGTGGCGATGGCCTTCGCCACCGGCCCCGCATAGAAGGCCTTGGCGCCCCCCTTCGCGATGGAGGACAGCGTGCGCGCCAGGTCCGGCTGGCGGATGACGTGCCCCACGGGCGGGGCTTCCCATTGGCCCTGGGCGTTCTTCACCAGGAACACGCGTGAGGCCTCCGCGTCCCGGCTTAGACAGGCCAGCCGGCCCTCCGCCATGGTGCGGTAGCGCGGCGTCACCCACATGCCCTTGCGCGCCGCCGCGATGGCCGGCGCCAGCACCACCGCCGGCTTCAGCTTCCCGTGCGCCTTGAGCAGCTCCAGGTAGCCCGCGACGGCGCCCGGCACCGCCACGCTCAGCGCGCCGTCCGTGGACAGGCCCGGCACCACCTTGCCGTCCTTCACGTACATGTCGCGCGTGGCCGCCTTGGGGGCCACCTCGCGGAAATCCAACACCTTCGTGTCGCCGCTCTTGGCGTCGTGCACCAGCGCGAAGCCGCCGCCGCCAACGCCGGAGTGGTAGGGACCCACCACCGCCGCCACGAAGGCCGCCGCCACCGCCGCGTCCGTGGCGTTGCCGCCCTTCTCCAGCATCTCCAACGCCGCAGCGCTCGCCTGCGGGTAGGCCGTGGCCACCGCGCCGCCCCGGTAGGGCCGCGCCGCCTGCGCCACACACGCCACCATCATCACCGCGGCCAGCAGCCCTCGCTTCAGCACCGCACCGCGGAAGCTCGTGTCCTTCACGGGTTCAGCCCTCCTCGCGCTGTCTGAACAGTCCATCGCTGGCTTTCGTCCTGGGTGATGTGTTACCCGGGCGACAAAAGCCTACCCTCCAGTCCGGCGACGCCAGGGGACCAGACGGACTACATGTGTCCCGGTATGCACGAACCGTATGGTCAGGACCAGGATTTCAGCCTGACAGCATTTTTCCTCTTGGATTGTTCTTCGGCGGCGTGCATCCTGGTCCCATCATGAATCGCGTCCGGGGGAGCGTATGAGCACGCAAGCCATACCCGAGAAAAAGGCCCTACCTGGCGCCGCGCCCACCGCGGCCGAGGTGACGGTCTTCTTGAAGCCCAGCTTCGGCATCACGATTCAGCGCAACACCCTGTGCGTCTCGGTCAGTGCGAAGGCACGGCCGGTGGACACCGTCACGCCTTCTGATCCTCGCGCGGTTGACGACTCGATTGGCTGTCCCTAATTCTCCGCCGCATGAGCGTTCTGGCGGCGGTGGTGCTGTGCGCGGGCAAGGGCACGCGGATGAAGTCGGAGAAGGCGAAGGTCCTTCACCCCATCCTCGGTCGGCCCCTTTGCGCGTATCCCCTCAAGCGGGCCCTTGAACTGGGCGCCACGTCGGTGGTCCCCGTGGTGGGCCACCAGGCGGAAGCGGTGGAGAAGGCCGTCCGAGGCCTCTTCCCGGATGCCCCCCTGCGCTTCGCGCTCCAGCGCGAGCAACGCGGGACGGCGGACGCGGTGCGCTCCGCGGAGGAGGCCCTGAAGGGGTACTCCGGACGGGTCCTCATTCTTTACGGCGATGTGCCGTTGCTGCGCCGCGAGACGCTGGAGGCGCTGCTGGCCGCCCATGACCAGGCGGGCGGCAAGCTGGCCATGGTGACCACCACCCTGGAGGACCCCACGGGCTACGGCCGGGTCATCCGCGACGGTGGCAAGGTGACGCGCATCGTGGAGCACAAGGACTGCACCCCGGAGCAGCGCGCGGTGCGCGAGTGCAACGCCGGCATCTACTCCGTGGACGCGGACTTCCTCTGGAAGGCGCTGGCTGAAATCAAGCCGCAGAACGCCCAGGGCGAGTACTACCTCACCGACCTGGTGGAGATGGCCGCGAAGCGGGGCCCGGTGGGCTCGGTGGAGGCGGACGCCACGGAGACGGCCGGCGTGAATGACCGGGTGGAGCTGGCCGCCCGCGCGCGCGTGCTGCAACAGCGCATCAATGAGGCGCACATGCGCGCCGGCGTCTCGCTACAGGACCCCGCCACCGCCTACATCGAGGAAGGCGTCACCGTGGGGCCCGACACCGAAATCGGTCCCTCCGTCACGCTGGCCGCCGGCACCGTGGTGGGCAAGGGCTGCACCATTGGCCAGGGCAGCGTGCTGCACGCCTCCACCGTGGCGGACGGCACCGTCATCAAGCCTTACTCCGTGCTGGAAGAGGCCCGGGTGGGGGAGCGCAACGTCATTGGCCCCTTTTCGCGGCTGCGCCCCGGGACGGAGCTGGCCGAGGACGTGCATCTGGGCAACTTCGTGGAGACGAAGAAGGCCCGCATCGGAAAAGGTTCGAAGGCCAACCATCTCACGTACCTGGGAGACGCTGTCATTGGTTCCGGGTGCAACGTGGGGGCGGGCACCATCACCTGTAACTATGACGGGGTGAACAAGCACCTGACTGAACTGGGGGATGGGGTGTTCATCGGCTCCGACACCCAGCTCGTCGCGCCCGTGAAGGTTGGCGACGGCTCGTATGTCGGCGCGGGCACCACGGTGACGAAAAATGTGCCTCCCGGGAGCCTCGCTGTGTCCCGGACGCCACAGGTGACCAAGGAGGGTTGGGTGGCCACCAAGAAGGCGCGGCAGGCGAAGGCGCGGGCGGGGTAGTCGGCGCGGCTCTTGCTTGGGTACCAGGCAGAGCGCTGCCCGGCAGGGATGTAGGGGAATCCCGCGGATTGCTCCGGCGGGCGTGGGCGTGAGAGAGAGGTGCAACTATGTGCGGGATTGTTGGATACGTCGGTGACAAGGAATCAGCCCCCATCCTGGTGTCGGGTCTGAAGCGGCTCGAATACCGTGGCTATGACTCGGCGGGCGTTGCGGTGCTGAATCAGCGCAAGCTCAACGTCGTGCGGGCCACGGGCAAGCTCCGCAATCTGGAGAACCGGGTGGTGGCGGACCAGCCACCAGGCAACATCGGCATCGGGCACACCCGCTGGGCGACCCACGGGCGTCCCTCCGACGAGAACGCGCACCCGCACACGTACAAGGACGTGGCGGTGGTGCACAACGGCATCATCGAGAACCACCTGTCGCTCAAGGAGCAGCTGCGCTCGCGTGGGCACGTCTTCTCCTCGGAGACGGACTCGGAGGTGTTCGCGCACCTCATCTCCGAAGAGCTGGAGCGCGGCCTGGAGCTGCCGGACGCGGTGCGCGCGGCCATTGCCCAGGTGAAGGGCACCTACGCGCTGGCCGTGCTGACGGCCAGCGACCCCAGCCGCATCGTCTGCACCAAGGACGCCTCGCCCATGGTGCTGGGCCTGGGCCAGGGGCAGAACTTCCTGGCCAGCGACGTGCCGGCGCTGCTCGAGCACACGCGCGACTTCGTCTACATGGAAGAGGGGGACATGGCCGTCATCACCGCGGCGGCCGTGGACATCTTCAACCGCCAGGGCCAGAAGGTGAACCGGCCCACCCGCCGCATCGACTGGACGCCGATGATGGCGGAGAAGGGCGGCCACAAGCACTTCATGCACAAGGAAATCTGGGAGCAGCCCCGCGCCGTCGCGGACACGCTGCGCGGCCGGATGCTCCTGTCGGAAGGCGACGTCCACTTCGAGGGCTGGAACCTGTCGGCGGAGAAGGTCCGCTCGCTGACCAAGGTCACCATCCTCGCGTGCGGCACGTCGTGGCACTCCGGTGTCGCGGGCAAGCACATGATTGAGTCGCTGGCGCGCCTGCCGGTCGAGGTGGAGCTGGCGAGCGAGTTCCGCTACCGCGACCCCATCGTCGACGGCACGCACCTGGCCATCGCCATCAGCCAGTCGGGCGAGACGGCGGACACGCTGGCGGCCTTCAAGGAGGCCAAGGTCCGCGGCGCCACGGCCATGGCCATCTGCAACGTCATTGGCAGCGCGATGACGCGCGAGGCCGACTTCTCCGTGCTCACCAACGCGGGCCCGGAGATTGGCGTGGCGTCCACCAAGGCGTTCACCACGCAGCTGGTGGCCTTGTACCTGCTGGCCGTGAAGCTGGGCCGCATGCGTGGCACCCTGTCCGTGCCGGCGGCGCAGGAGCACCTGACGCAGCTGACGAAGGTGCCGAAGATGATTGAGGACGTCCTCAAGTGCGAGCCGGCCGTGACGCGCGTGTCGCGCGAGTACATGAACGCGCAGGACTTCCTCTTCCTCGGCCGTGGCCCCATGCACCCGGTGGCGCTGGAGGGCGCGCTCAAGCTGAAGGAAATCTCGTACATCCACGCGGAGGGCTACGCGGGCGGTGAGATGAAGCACGGCCCCATCGCGCTCATCGACGAGAAGATGCCGGTGGTGGTCATCGCGCCGAAGCAGCCGCACGTCGCGTACGAGAAAATCATCGGCAACATCGAGGAGGTCCGCGCGCGCGGTGGCAAGGTGATTGCCATCATCGACGAGGACGACGAGCACGTGGCCACGCTGGCCGACCAGGTCATCCGGATTCCGGCGGCCTGCGCGTTGCTGGCGCCAGTGGTGGCCACCATCCCCCTGCAGCTGCTCGCCTACCACGTGGCGGACCTGCGCGGGAACGACGTGGACCAGCCGCGCAACCTGGCCAAGAGCGTGACGGTGGAGTAGCCGCCGCGCGCCCTCGGACCTGAAGCGCCAGAAGCCCGGGCTCCCGCGAAGGGGGCTCGGGCTTCGTCGTTTCCGCGAGAGGGAGCGGTACATGGCGAAGGCCGCGCGCTCCCGGGCGTGCATGTCGGACAAGGCCTCGTTCACCGCTCGCTCCAGCTCGCCCGTTGTCCGGTGAAAGGTGCGGGGGCACGTCGCTTTGAACCCCTCCGGGGGCCGTGGCTACAGTCTCCTCCGTGCCCGACGCGCCTCGCATACATCCGCTCACGCAGCGGTCCATGGAGGCCGAGGACGAGGCGCCACTGGGGGAGGTCGCGCCGTGGGAGGCGCCGCCCGAGCCCGCGCCGCTGGACGCCACGCCGGTTCCTCTGCTCCGGGGGACGCCCACGCCGCCGTTGGACCTCCCCCTGCCGGTGCTGGTGTTGACCGAGCAGGCCCGGCGGGTGCCGGAGGCGGAGCGTCCCCTGGTGGCGGCGCGGCTGAACCTCCAGCTGTCCCGGATGGCCAGGACGGGCGGAGATCGGCTGGTGGCGGACACCTTCCTGCGGCTGTTGGAGAGCGGGCGGCTCACCGGGCTGGTGGATGCGAAGGGACGCACCTGCCGCGCGGCCGCCGTGGAGGCCCTGCTGTCCCTGGGCTTCCCCTACGCCCTGGAAGTCCAGCCCGAGGACCTGGCGCACCTGCGCGCCAACACCCTGCAGCGGAAGGCGCACCGCCTGAAGCCAGGTACGTCCATGGCGGTGTTGGTGGGAGGCATCGGGGCGCAAGTCGTCCATGAAGCGCTGGTCCACCAAGGTGACGCCAGCCTGCTCACCTCCCAGGTGGGCCTTTCCCTGCTGGCGATGGCCGCCTTGTGGCTTGCTCCGCCCCGGACGCCCGTGTACCGCGTGGGGTTGCTGATGCTGACCCTGGTGTCCCTGGCCGGGGCGGTGTTCTCGGTCCTGGGCGTGGCCCACATGGGGCTGTGGGTGGGATTGGCGGGGCTGGTGGCCGCCTTCCTGGCTGCCCTCCGCGAGGGCTGACCGGCAGGATGCAGCACGGATGTCAGAGGGGTGGACTAGGGTCTACCCATCGCGTACTAAAAGCGCGTTCAGGTGAGCCGGGGTGGCTCGCCAATACAAGGAGCTACGAGCAATGGCCGTGAATCAGGAGAAGGAAAAGGCGATCGAACTGGCGATGTCCGCGGTGGAGCGCCAGTTCGGCAAGGGGTCCATCATGCGGCTCGGCAACGACGAGCCGCTGATGCGAGACGTTCAGGCCATCCCGACGGGCTCCATCTCGCTGGACATCGCCCTGGGCGTGGGTGGCGTGCCCAAGGGCCGCATCATCGAAATCTTCGGGCCGGAGTCGTCCGGTAAGACGACGCTGTGTCTCCACATCGTCGCCGAAGCGCAGAAGCGCGGCGGCATCTGCGGCTACGTGGACGCGGAGCACGCGCTGGACGTGGGCTACGCGCGCAAGCTGGGCGTGCGCACCGATGACCTGCTGCTGAGCCAGCCGGACACCGGTGAGCAGGCGCTGGAAATCGCGGAGATGCTGGTGCGCTCGGGCGCCATCGACGTGCTGGTGGTGGACTCGGTGGCCGCGCTCGTGCCGAAGGCGGAGCTCGAGGGGGAGATGGGCGACGCGCACATGGGTGTGCAGGCCCGCCTCATGAGCCAGGCGCTCCGCAAGCTGACGGGCACCATCTCCAAGAGCCAGACGTGCGTCATCTTCATCAACCAGATTCGCATGAAGATTGGCGTGATGTTCGGCAACCCGGAGACGACGACGGGCGGTAACGCGCTGAAGTTCTACGCGTCGCAGCGCCTGGACATCCGCCGCATCGGCGCCATCAAGAATGGCGACAACGTGGTGGGCAGCCGCACCCGCGTGAAGGTGGTGAAGAACAAGGTCGCGCCGCCGTTCAAGGAAGTCGAGTTCGACATCATGTACGGCACGGGCATCTCCCGTGAGGGCGACCTCATCGACCTCGCCTCCAACGAGAACATCGTGGAGAAGAGCGGCAGCTGGTTCTCCTTCAATGGTGAGCGCATCGGCCAGGGCCGGGAGAATGTGAAGGACTACCTGCGCGAGCACCCGGAGATCGCGAAGGACATCGAAGGCCGCGTGCTGGAGAAGTACGGCATCGGCAAGTCGGGTGCGCCCGTCGCCGCGGCGCCGGACGAGTCCGCGCCAGCCGAAGGTGGCAGCGAGAAGCGCGGCCGCGTGAAGGCCGTGAAGTAGTCCCGTCCCCGGGGCGTTTTCCCCGGATGGTGGCAAATCACCATGAAAGCCAGAGGGCCGTCCGCCGCGAGGTGGGCGGCCCTTTTGCTTGGTGTCCGGCGTCCTTCGCGTGGGTTCGCACCGGGCGTGGGTGACACGATGCGTTGTCGTTTCATTCCGTGGGGATGTTTCCTGCTGAGTGGAAGAGCGCTCTAGACTCGCGCCCCTGTCTCCTAACCCGCGCAACCCGGAGTCCCGCCTTGTTCGATCGATTCAAACGCCGCAGTTTCCTCCAGGCCGTCGTCGCCGTTGCCGCGACCACTGCGTTCGGATGTTCCGACGACGAGACGTCGTCGGATGCTGGCGAGAAGTACTTCCCGCAGTCCGTGTGCTCGGGTGACCCGCGTCCGGACAGCGTGGTGTTGTGGGTGCGGGCGGTGGACCCGGACAACGCGGGGGCGAACACGCAGGTGCGGCTGGAGGTGTCCACCAGCGAGTCGTTCAGCAGCGTGGTGCTGGACCAGCAGTTCACCGCGCTGGCGCAGTTCGACCATGCGTTGAAGGTGAAGGTCACCAACCTGTCGGCGCGCACGACGTACTACTACCGCTTCACCATCGACGCGAACGGTCAGAAGTACTCCACGGTGACGGGCCGCACCCGCACGGCGCCGGCCGCGGGTGACGACGTGCCGGTGAAGTTCGTCTTCGCCAGTTGCCAGGACTACATCGGCCGTTACTACAACGCGTGGCAGCACCTGCTGCAGCTCAACGAGGACCTCGACTTCGTCGTGTTCCTGGGCGACTACGTCTACGAGACGACGGGCGACGCGTCGTTCCAGTCCGTGGACGGGCGCGGCATCGTCTTCAGCGAGCCGGAGAAGGCGCTCCGCCAGGGCACGGGCCTGACGGCGTTCTACGCGGCCAACTCGCTGTCCAACTACCGCGACCTCTACAAGACCCTGCGCACGGACAAGGTCATCCAGCAGGTGCACGAGCGCTACCCGTTCATCATCACGTGGGATGACCACGAGTTCTCCGACGACTGCTGGGGCGACGTCGCCACGTACACGGACGAGCGCACCAACGAGAAGCAGACCGAGCGCCGCCGCAACGCGGAGCAGGCCTTCTTCGAGTACATCCCCATGGACCACGGCGCGAGCGACGCGGGCGCCATCGACATCAACGCCGTGGTGGCCCAGCCGACGCGCATCTACCGCGACTTCGAGTTCGGCCGGAACCTGAAGCTGCTGGTGACGGACACGCGCACGTACCGCCCGGACCACCTCATCCCCGAGGACGCGTACCCGGGCAAGGTGGCGGTGCCGGCCGAGCAGCTGGCCCTGGTGCTGCCGTCGCTGCCGGAGGCCACGCAGGCGCAGCTGCAGTCCGACATGTTCGCGTACGTGAACATCGACGCCGAGGAGCTGAAGCCCTACAAGGACATCCTCACGGGCGTGTACGTGCAGCAGGCCGTCGCCGCCGGGCTCACGCCGGGAGAGGCGACCGAGAAGGCGGGCTCCTGGGTCTCCGGTGGGCTGTCGCTGTTCTACGTCAACCAGGTGCTCAACGCCGTCAACCAGGCGCGTGTGGCGGCGGGCGATTCGGCCATTCCGCTCATCCCCACGGCGGGCACGCCGCGCGGTCTGGCCTATGCGCACATGGGCAAGACGGGCCTCTTCGGCATCCAGGGCTCGCGCTACGTCGTGGTGAAGCCCATCTTCGACCTGTTCGCGGCCATCAAGTACATGGGCAGCGCGGGAGCCTCGGAGGGCATCTTCGGCAACGAGCAGCAGGCATGGCTCCAGGAGTCCGTGCAGGCGGACAACGCGTGGAAGATCATCGTCTCCTCGATTTCGCTCACCTCCATGGTGTTCAAGCTGAGCGAGAAGGCGGACGTCCCGGACCCCACGCTGCGCCAGGACTTCTACTTCAACGTGGACCAGTGGGACGGCTTCCCCACGAAGAAGCAGGAGTTCTTGAAGTTCCTGCGCGACAGCCAGGTGAAGAACGCGCTGTTCATCTCCGGCGACATCCACGCGTCCTTCGCGTCCGTGGAGTCCGGCATCCCCGCGCTGACGACGCCGGCCATCTCCTCCGGGTCCATCAAGGAGCTGGCGGGCCTGGCCGTCATCGGCGCGGGCTTCTCCACCGGCAGCACGGTGTACCGGTACATCGTGACGGAGCTGGACAAGTCGCTGAAGGAGGCGCACCCCGGCATGGCGTTCGTGAACGGTGATGCCCACGGCTTCGTGGTGCTGGAGGTCGGCGGCACCGAGGCGAAGGCGGCCTTCCACCTCATCCCGAGCACGGAAATCACCAAGGACTACTCGCTGCGCCAGCCCTCCGAGCTGACGGCGAAGTTCACCCGCCGCGACTTCGTCATCAAGGACGGCACCATCACCTCCGCCTGAGGAGAGAAGGCCTCACCTGTTCGGTGAGGAGCGAGGGCCGCGCCGGGAGCCACGTGCTCCAGGCCGCGGCCCTCGGCCGTTTCAGGTCCGGTCCTGGTTTGCGCGGACCTCCTTGATTGCTGCGCCGCGGCGTGGGGCGCGCTAGAAGCGAGGCATGTTGCCCGGTGCGCCCGTTTCCGATGTCCGACTCGTTCCCGCCCGGCCGGAGCACGTGGACTTCTGGCTGGCCATGCGGGCGGCCCCCGGCGCGCGGCGCTTCGTGGACACGGAGGACGACACGCGGGAGTTGCTCCTGCGGCGCATCCTGGAATCGGGCGCGTTGGGTGAGCCGCGCGCGCGGAGCTTCCGGTGGTTCGTGGAGGCGGACGGGCAGCTCGTGGGGACGGTGTCCGCGCGGGATTTGTCGCGCGTGCATGGCCGCATCGAGCTGGGCTACATGATGGCGGACGCGCACCACGGCCGGGGCCTGGGCTCCCGCGCGGTGGGGTTGATGCTGGAGCAGTTGTTCACGCTGCCCTACCTCCAGCGGGTGTGGCTGACGACGCTGGCGGAGAACACGGGCTCTCAGGGTGTGGCGCGCAAGCTGGGCTTCACGATGGAAGGCACCCTGCGCGGGCACTGTCTGTTCCAGGGGCAACGCCGGGACCAGCAACTCTGGGGCCTGCTGCGCCCGGAGTGGGACGCCTGGCGCGCGGCGTTCGTCGCGGGCTGAGCGCTTCGGACGACCGGTCTCTGGGAGCAGTGTGGGGCCCGGGTTATAGAAGCGGCGTCATGCATCCCTACGCCGCTGAGCTTTCCCAGGAGCTGGGCATCAGGCCCGAGCAGGTGGACCGGACCCTCGCGCTGCAAGAGGACGGAGCCACGGTCCCCTTCATCGCGCGCTACCGCAAGGAAGTCACGGGCGGCCTGGACGAGGTCCAGATTCAAACCCTCTTCGACCGGGCCACCGAGCGCGCCGAGCTGGACTCCCGGCGCGACACCATCCTCCGCTCCGTTGAGGAGCAGGGGAAGTTGACGCCAGAGCTGGCGAAGGCGCTCAAGGCAGCCAGGACGCGCACGGAGCTGGAGGACCTCTACCTTCCTTACAAGCCCAAGCGCCGCACGCGCGCCGCCATTGCCCGGGAGCGCGGGCTGGAGCCGCTGGCGGACCTGGTGTGGAAGCAGGACGGCCGCCGCGGCGAGGACGTGGCCGCGCGCGTGCGCCCCTACGTCAACCCGGAGAAGGACGTGCCGGACCAGGCCGCGGCGCTCGCGGGCGCGCGCGACATCTGCGCCGAGCGCGTGGCCGAGGACGCCGGCCTGCGCCGCGAGGCCCGCGAGGTGAGCGCGCGCCGGGGCACGCTGTGCTCGAACGTGGTGCCCGCGAAGAAGGGCGAGACGACCAAGTTCGAGAACTACTACGGCCACGAGGAGCCCCTGTCCCAGGCCCCCTCGCACCGCGTGCTGGCGCTGCTGCGCGGCGAGGAAGAGGGCGTGCTGAAGGTGAAGCTCTCCCTGCCCGACGACGAGGTGAAGGGCCTGCTGGCCGGGCGCGTGGTGACGAAGCCGCAGTCCCTCTTCGCGCAGGAGCTGCGCGCCGCCGTGGAGGACAGCTGGGACCGGCTGATGGGCCCGTCGCTGGAGGCGGAGCTGCGCGCGGAGCTGAAGGAGCGCGCGGACCGGCAGGCCATTGGCGTCTTCGGGGAGAACCTGCGCCACCTGCTGCTCACGCCGCCCGCGGGCGCCCGCGCGGTGCTGGCCCTGGACCCCGGCCTGCGCACGGGCACCAAGCTGGCGATGATGGACGTCACCGGCAAGGTGGTGGAGACGCTGACGCTCTATTCGGAGCGCGGCGCGGACGAGCGCGCCCGCGCGGCGAAGCTGCTGGCCGCGGTGGTGCAGAAGCACAAGCCGGAGCTCGTCGCCGTGGGCAACGGCACGGGCAGCCGCGAGGCGGAAGCCTTCGTGCGTGACACGCTGAAGGCGATGGGCTCGCAAATCCCCGTGGTGTCGGTGAGCGAGCAGGGCGCGTCCATCTACTCCGCCTCCGAGGTGGCCCGCGACGAGTTCCCGGACTTGGACGTCAGCCTGCGCGGCGCGGTGTCCATTGGCCGGCGCCTCCAGGACCCGCTGGCGGAGCTGGTGAAGATCGACCCCAAGAGCATCGGCGTGGGGCAGTACCAGCACGACGTGGACCAGGGGCTGCTCAAGAAGAAGCTGGGCGAGGTGGTGGACTCGTGCGTCAACGCGGTGGGCGTGGACGTCAACACCGCGTCTCCGCAGTTGTTGGAGCACGTGTCCGGCGTGGGGCCGTCCCTGGCGAAGAAGCTGGTGGCGCACCGCGCGTCGAAGGGCCGCTTCACCACGCGGCGCGAGCTGCTGAAGGTGAGTGGCTTGGGGCCCAAGACGTTCGAACAGGCGGCGGGCTTCCTGCGCGTGCGCGGGACGGAGCCGCTGGACGCCAGCGCCGTCCATCCGGAGCGCTACGGCGTCGTGGAGCGCATGGCCAAGGATTTGGGCGTGGCCGTGAGCGCGCTGGTGGGCAACGCCGAGCTCGTCCGCAAGATTGACCCGAAGCGCTACCTGGGTCCGGACCTGGGCGAGATGACGCTCAAGGACATCCTGGCGGAGCTGGAGAAGCCCAGCCGCGACCCGCGCGGCGACTTCACCGCGCCCCAGCACCGCGAGGACCTGCGCTCGCTGGAGGACGTGAAGGAGGGCATGGTGCTCCAGGGCGTGGTGACGAACGTCACCGCGTTCGGCGCCTTCGTGGACGTGGGCGTGCACCAGGACGGCCTCGTCCACGTGTCGCAAATCTCCACGCGCTTCGTGAAGGACCCCTCCGAAGTGGTGAAGGTGGGCGACCGGCTGACGGTGCGCGTGCTCACCGTGGACCTGGCGCGCAAGCGGCTGGCGCTCTCCGTGCGCGCGGTGCAGGAGGGTGGAGCGCCGCAGCCGTCGGGCCGCCCCCAGGTCGGCGGTGCCACGGGGCCGGGCCGCATGACGGAGCGCGGTGGCGGAAGCGGCGGGCCTCGTCAGGGCGCCCGGCCTGCCTCCGGCCCGGGGCCGAAGCCGGCTTCAGGGCCCGGTGAGAAGAAGGGCCCGGAGCCGTTCAACAACCCGTTCAGCAAGCTCAAGCGCTGACGGGGCACCGCCTCACTTCGCGTCGATGGGGAAGGGACGGACTTCCCACGCCAGCACCTGGTTGCGCGCCAGCAGCTTCGCGAACCGGTCCGTCCCGTTGCGCGTGTCGAAGCGGTTCGCGATGTCCCGGGCCTGCCCCAGCGTCCAGGCGTGCAGGGCCCGGACGTCGTAGCCGCCATCCGCCTGGTGATTGGGGAACGTCTTCGGCAGCCGCAGGCTCACCACGTCCCTGTCTCCAGCGGCCAGCACCCGCTCCAGCAGGAAGGCGGCGGCGGCGTAGAAGGTGAAGCGGTCCCGGTAGCTCGGGTGGTCCAGCGCCCAGCCCAGGTGCTTCTCCAACAGCGTCAGCCCGCGCGACAGGTTGTCCGTCAGGGCGAGGAACTCCATGTGCTCGCCCACGGTGGAGAGGAACTCGCGGTTCTTCGTCACCATGGCGTAGCCGCGGCGGTGGATTTCGCGCGCGTGCTCCAGCTCACCCAGCTTGAACAGCGGGTAGAGCACCGTGCCCAGCGTCAGGTGCGGAATCTCCGCGCAGGACTTGCGGCCGTCCAGGATGGGCTTCGCCTTGCGCAGCACCTGCTGCCATTCGCCCTTGTCGGCGTGGTGGTCCAGTTCGTCGTCCAGCTCGCACACGCGGCAGTCGGTGAGGTGGTCGCGGCGCGCCTCCAGCCACGCGTTCCACAGCCGCTCCACTTCCTCGGCGGCGTCACCCATCTCCCGAGCGGCCTGGTAGCGCATCTTCAGCACCGCGCGCACCCCGGAGTCCGTGGCCTTGAAGCACTGCTCCACGTCGTCCAGCGCGTCCTGAATCTGCTTGCGGGTGATGTGAGGGAACTCCTTGATGCGCCCCACCACCCACTTCTGCTTCCAGAACATCTCCTCCGGGTCGAAGCGCTTCGGGTCCTTCTTCTGCTGTCCCCGGCACCACGCGAAGGCCACCAGCGCCTTGTCCGGGAAGCCGCCGAAGGTCGCCGCGTCGATGAGGGCATCCCGCATCCGGTAGCCCATGCCCACGTCCTTGTGCGTGTCCGCCAGGCGCACCGCCTCTTCCAGGAGCCGCACCTTGCTCTCGCCTTCAGCCAGGCCGTCCGCCTGGGCGAAGAGCGACTCCACCTGCTCGCGCCAGTCACCACTCATCAGTGCAGCCCCCGGGGACCCGCGCCGCCGCTGCCTTCGCCGCCGCGCCCGCCATCCCCGCCCAGTTGCGCGGAGATGAGGCCCAACAGGCCCTGGTTCAGCAGCACCATCTCCTGTGCGTTCAACGGGTGGTGTCCCAAGAGCAGTGCTTGCACGTAGAGCATCTCCACCGACAGCTTCAGCATGTCCCGGTCCGCCACGGCGGCCAGCCGCCGCACCACCGGGTTGTGGAGGTTGAAGCACAGCTGTGCCGGCTCGCTGCCCGAGGCCGCCATGACGCTGTCCAGCACACCAGCGTACAGGTCATCCGACTCCTCGCGGGCCCGCTCGGCGTCGCGCCGGAACGCGCCCTCCGCGTCCGAGCTGTAGAGCGTGGGCACCTCCGCCGGGTAGAACTTCTTCACCACCGCGCCGCAGCGGAACGGCGCCAGCACGTTCTCCGCCATGCGCAGCAGCGGGAAGGTGGCCTCGCGCTCGTCCAGGGTGAGCTCCTCGAAGCTCTGCGGCAGGTCCGCGGAGGAGAAGGGCTCCACCTGCACGTCCGGCACCGCGTGCGGCAGCTTCTCCAGCAGCGACGTGTCGTGCGTGTACGCCGCGTTGATGATGCACAGGCCTTGGGCACCGGCCACCTGGGCAATCTGCCGGAAGCCGTCCAGCGTGGACGTGTAGCGCACCACGGGGTGCGCGCGCCGGTAGTCCGCCAGCGTCATCATCCCCATCGACGTCTCGAAGGGCAGCCAGTGGATGATGAGGCGGTAGAAGTCATCGTCATCCAGCGCCAGCGCCTTCACGCTCAGCCCGTGCAGGGCAATCAGCCGCTGGAGCGCGCGTGGGTCCTCACGCGCCAGCTCCATCAGGTAGCCGCGCAGGGACTGGCCCAGGGACTCGCGCGCCGCGGCGAGTGCGTCGTCCTCGTAGAAGGACTCCCGGCTGGCGGTGGGCCGCAGCGCGTTGGCGTTCACCACGCACTTCACGAAGAAGGCCCAGTCCGGCAGCAGGTTCTCCGCGCTCTCCGACAGCAGCATGTGCTTGAGGTACACGCGGTGCTTCTGCCGTGAGTTGAAGTGCGGCGACGCGGGCAGCACGTAGGCCACCCCGTCCACGTCTCCCGCGGTGGAGCGCAGGGGGATGCAGTCGACGAAGTCCGTGTCGAACAGCTCGCGCCCGTAGGCGAGCAGCGCCTTGCGCCGCTCCGAGGCGCTGTCGTACTCGCGGCGCCAGGGGACGCCGGAGGTGTCCAGCCGTTCGGTGCCCTGGTCCGTGGTGAGGTGGATGGGGAAGGGCAGCAGGCCGCCATAGTGGCTGGCGAGGTTTCGCAGCCGCGTGGCGGTGAACCAGTGCGCCATGTCCGGGCGGGCCACCAGGAACACCTGGGTGCCGGGCTGGGCGAGCGGGTGCTCGGAGGGCCGCACGGCGTACGTGCCGTCATGCCGGCCCCGCCACTCCAACGTGCGCCCATCGCCGCGCGCCGAGCGCGTCACCACCAGCAGCTCGTCACACACCATGAAGCAGGACAGCAGGCCGATACCGAACTGGCCGATGAAGTCGTTGCGGCGGGCCTCCAGGGCCTCGCGCTTGGAGGACTCACCGATGGTGGCCAGGAAGCGGTGGATTTCGTCCTCGGTCAGCCCCACGCCGTCGTCGCTGAAGAGCAGGGTGGGCGGGCTGCCGTCCTGCTTTTCCATCAGCTCCAGCCGGACGGTGCCCGCGTGGCCGGGCTCCAGGAGCTGGCGGGCGCGGATGGCATCGGTCGCGTTCTGGAGCAGCTCGCGTACGTAGACGCCCGGGGAGCTGTACAGGTGATGAGACAGGAGGTCGATGACCCCGCGGAGGCTGACTTGAAATCGGTGGTCCACGTGCAGCCGACGTTAGCGCACGCCCTCCGTCGTATCGACAGCCGAATCGAGCTTGAGACGTGGCGCGCACTTGGGCATCCATGGCAGGCCCTTGAATGGCCGCCCGGTCAGTGTCAGGTGGCAATCCGGCCGTGGGGAGCGTGTCACCACGGTGGCGGCAGGTCTTCACCTCGTAAGCAGGAGTGGATGGATATGCGGACGAAGCTCATGGCAGTGGTGGCGGGCGCGGCAATGGCCTTCGGCGGAACGGCAGCGGCGCAGGGCACCCCGGCGCCCGCGAAGGTCGCGGCCACCAAGGCCCCGGCGGCGACCCCCCGCGGCAAGACGGAGGTGACGTGGTGGGGGCACGCGGCCTTCGTGATTCGCAGCCCGGGCGGCGCGGTGATTGCCATCGACCCCTGGCTCACCAACCCCAAGGCCCCGAAGGGCGCCGCGCAGCCGGAGGCGCTGGACGCCATCCTCCTCACCCACGGCCACTTCGACCACGTGGGCGAGGCCAAGGCGCTGGCCGAGAAGACGGGCGCCAAGGTCTATGGCTCCTTCGAGCTCATCAACCTGCTGGGACTCCCGGAGGCCCAGGCCGTGGGCGCCAACGCGGGCGGCACCTTCCAGGTGAAGGACGTCACGTTCCACCTGGTGGAGGCGGTCCACTCCAGCAGCTACGCCGCGGCCCCGAAGTCGCCGGCGCAGTACGCGGGCGCGCCCCTGGGCTACGTGCTGGAAATCGACAAGGGCCCCACGCTGTACCACGCGGGTGACACCGGACCCTTCGAGGGCATGTCGCTCATCGCCACCCAGTTCAAGCCCACCGTGGCCCTGCTCCCCATTGGCGGCCACTTCACCATGGGCCCCGCGGAGGCGGCGCAGGCGGTGCGGCTCCTGAAGGTCAAGAGCGTGATTCCCATGCACTACGGCACCTTCCCGCTGCTCCAGGGCACTCCGGACGCGCTGACCGGCGAGCTGAAGAAGCTGCGCAACACGGCCAAGGTAGTGGTCCCGGAGCCCGGCGCGACGACCGCGCTGTAGGCGCCGGGCGCGGATGGTTGGGTCCGGTAGAAGTGGCGGTTCTGCGCCCGCTGACTTCCGGGCCTTGACCCTGTCCCGTGGCCGAGTGGAAACCGGGATGCCCCTGGGTTACATCCCATTCTTCGCGCCGCACATGGGCCTTGCCTGGCGCTCCAGGAGTGTTCCGGTGCTGGACTTCACCAAGGCGGGGTGGCTCTTGCCACTCCTGACGGAGACGGTCGCCTTCGAGGCGGGCGCGCCGGCTCCGTCCGCGCCGCCGCTGGGCTCCGGGCGGGCCCGCGCCCGCGCGTACCTGCGGCGGACGCTGCGCGCCAGTGGCCTGCTGTACGGCACGCCCGCGGACGCGCCCTCTGCGGCGGACGTGGCGCAGCCCACCGAGCTCCAGGCGCGCGTGCTGGAGGACCAGCTCTTCCACGCCGTGGTGCGGACGCTGGCGCTGATGGCGCTGGAATTGGGCCGGCTCGTGGGGGCCCCAACGGCCGTTCGCACCGAGCATCTCCTGGTCCTGTTCGCGGTGCTCACCGGAGAGCTGGAGCTGGCGGAGACGGTGGACGCGGCGATTGCCTCGGGGCGTCCGGTGTCCCGGCGGCTGACGGCGAAGGTGGAAGCGTCGCTGGTGAAGCGCTCGCCCGTGCTGGCGGGGGACCCGGTATACGGGCTGGTGCTGCACAACGGCGCGCAGTACGCGGACGCGCAGCTGTTCTGCCGGCAGGCCATTGACTACTTCTCGCGCGGCACGCTGCACCGCGAGCGGGCGCAGCGGCGGCTGGACTTCGCGGCGCGGCAGAAGGCGCTGCTGGTGGACGTGCTGACGGGGCTTGCGTGTGTGGACCGGGTGCCGGGCCTGCCCGCGCGCCGCGCCATCCTGCGGCAGGTGGAGTCCCTTCGGCTGCCAGCGGCGATGACGTCCGAGCTCAAGGCCGCGGTGAAGCAGTCCTTCGCCCGCCGCCGCCCGGTGCAGGACGTGGTGCGCCAGGTGCGCAGCGTGGACGTGCGCCACTTCCTGCTGGAGCAGACGTTGCTGGCGGCGCTGGTGGATGGCCGCAAGACGCGGCGCGAGCGCGTCTTCATCCGCGAGCTGGCGCAGGCGCTCCAGGTCCCGGACGCGGAGCTGCACCGGCTGGAGCTGGAGATGGCGGAGTTCTACGCCCGCCACCGCGCCATCGTGGACGTCTTCACCGTGTCGGACGCCGCGGGCGCCATGGGTGAGGACCTGGTGGCCGGCATCCAGGAGACGCTGGAGAAGAACTTCTACCGGCTGATGCAGGAGGTCCGCGAGACGGGCGACCTGGCGGTGCTGCTGACGAAGGCGGCCCGGCGTCAGGCGCTCACGGGCGACGAGCGCCGGCGCATGCGCGCGCAGCTCGTCGACGTGGCCAAGGCGATTCCCGCGCTGGCCATCTTCGCGGCGCCCGGCGGCATCCTGTTGCTCGCGGCGTTGGGGAAGGTGCTGCCCTTCAGCCTGCTGCCCAGCGCCTTCCAGGAGGCCGCGCCCGTCGAGGAGGACGTCGAGGGCGTGGGCCCGGAGCGAGAGGCCGGCTGACGCGGGCCCCTGGCTGCTCGCCCTCCATCCATCCGGTGGAACGGGCCCGGCCGCGTTCGCACCTGGACACCACCTTCGTGGGGTGGCTCCATGGATGCGTCGATGCGCGCGCGGACCTGTGACATAGGACGGAGTGGTTTGGGATTGCTCGCGCGATGAGTCCGTTCCGTCATCACCTCCAGGCCTTCCTCCGCGTGGAGCCGGGCCGTCCCGCGTATGGCGCGGGGGTGCGCGCCGCGCTCGCGGTGGGTGGCCCCATGGCCGTCGCGGCCCTGCTGCACCTTCCCGCGGCCACGTGGGTCGGTATGGCCGCCCTCTTCGTTGCCCTGGTGGACCGGGGCGGGCCCTACTGGGACCGCGCGCTCGCCATGGGCGCCATGACGCTCCTGGGCTCCGTGGTGGGCCTGGCCGCGGCGCTGCACCTGCCCGCGTGGGCCGCTGTCATCGCCACGCTGTTCTGGGTGACGGCGTGTGGCTTCGCCCGCTCGTATGGGGACACGCCGGGGTTGATGGGCGTGGTGCTCGCGAACTACTTCGTGGTGTCGCTCGCGCTCCCCGCCGACGACGTGGCTGATGCATTGCTGCGCTCCGGCTTGTTCCTGGTGGGCGGCGCATGGGCCATGTTCCTCGCGCTGATGCTGTGGCCGCTGGTGCCCTACCGGCCCGCGCGTCTGGCCATCGCGCGGTGCTACGACGCGCTGGCGGACCACGCGGAAGAGGTGGGGCGCTGGCCGCTCGAAGGGGGGACGTCCGCCGCCGCGGGTGTCCTGCCGGAGGCGCCCTGGCAGGCCCGCATGCGTCAGCTCATCGAACAGGCGCGCACCGTGCTGGCCTCCACGCGCATGGGCCGAGCGGGGGAGAGCGGCCGGGGTGAACAGCTGCTGGTGCTGGTTGAAGGCGCGGATTCGATGATGGTGACGCTCATCGCGCTGACGGAGATGCTGGAGGTGGCGCCCGCCGTGCCCCGCTATCACGCGCTCCGAGCGGAGGTGCAGCGCGCGCTGGCGGAGCTGGCCGCGGACCTGCGCCGCGTCCGGTTTGCCCTGGAGAAGGGGACGGAGGTGAGCGCCCAGCCGGTGTGGAACGCCGAGCGGGTGAAGCGGGCCCTGGCGGCGCTGGACACGGCGGGTGACGTGCCGGAGCCGGTGCGCGCCGGCTATCAATACGTGCACACGCTGCTGGACCGCCTGCGGGACTATTCGCACGCGACAGTGGAGGTGGCGGCGCGGCTGGAGGGTCGCGCACCCGTGCCGGACGCCCTGGCGCTGCCCGCGCGGCGGGTGGAGGCGGCGCCGCGGCAGGCCCTCCTGGAGCCGCTGCGGGAGAATCTCAACGTCCGCTCCGTCATCTTCCGTCACGCGCTGCGGCTCGGCGTCGCGGCCGCGCTGGCCACCGCGCTCGTCGGGGCGCTGGGGCTGAATCACGGCTACTGGGTCATCATCACCGTCACCGTCGTCCTGCAGCCCTACGCGGGCCTCACGTTCCAGCGGAGCCTGCAGCGCATCGCGGGCACGTTGCTGGGCGCGGCGCTGGCCGCGGGACTGGTGGCGGTGGTGAGGGACCCGGCCATCATCCTGCTGGCCATCGGGGTGCTGTTCGCGGTGGCGATGAGCATCCAGCCGCTCAGCCTGTCCGCGTTCCAGGTGCTGCTGACTCCGGCCCTGGTGCTGCTGGCGGAGCTCCAGTCCGGGGACTGGGAGCTGGCCGGGGTGCGCATCGTCAACACGCTGCTGGGCGGACTGATTGCGCTGACGGGGATGCGGCTCTTGTGGCCCAGTCCGGAGCACCTGCGCCTGCCGGAGCAGGTGGCCTTCGCGTTGCGCGCGGACCGCGAATACCTGATGGCGGTGGCCGCCGCGCACTCGGACGCGGAGCCCGCGGTGCGCGAGGCCCGGCGGAAGATTGGCCTGGCGCTGCTGGCGGCGGAGGCGTCCTTCCAGCGACTGCTGAGTGAGTGGACCGGCCCCGCCAAGGACCTGGAGCCGGTGATGGCGCTGCTCGTCTACGCGCGGCGTTTCACGTCGGCGGTGACGACGCTGGCCGCCAGCCGCGCGGACCCGGAGTCCCCCCGGGAGCTCTCCGAAGTGGTGCGCTTCGCCGGGGGCGTGTTGGATGAGCTGGCGGCGGCCATGGAGCAGCAACGCCGGCCCGCGCCCATACCCGCCACGGTTCCGGCGGGTGGGGCGGATGCGCTGTCGCGCGCGCATGTGGAGCGGCTCGTGCGACAGCTCACCGTGCTGCACCACGCGGCGGAGCGTGTCCCGCCGCTGCGGCTCAAGGAGGGCGTCAGGGCCGGTCGAGCGTCGTCACCAGGCGCCGCAGGTCCTCGTTGACGCTGACGAACCGGGTGTTGCCCTGCTCGTCCGCGAGCTGCTTTCGCATCGTGGGCAGGGACGCCTCGCGCAGCTTCTTCGCGGCGTCCTGCGAGCCTTCCACCAGCCAGCCCACCGCGAGGACGAGCGCGAGACGGGCCTCGGTGTCGCGCTCTCCCAGCCGCGAGGCCAGCGCGCCCGCGTGCTCGGCCGCGCCCGAACGGCCGACCTCCAGCGCCGCGCGCTCCAGCATCCGCGGCTCCGCCTTCTCCATGCGCTGCACCCAGCAGCCCGCGTTGTCCGCGCACGCCTGCGCCGCCTCCAGCAGCTTGGACTGGCCCGCAATCTGGTCCGCGCGCTGCTTGCCCAGCGCGGCCGCGTCATCGCAACCTTCGTCCTCCGCCAGCTTGCAGTCCGCCGCCGTCCGCGCCGGCTCGGCCGCAGCGAGCTTCTGCAGCAAGGGCAGCTCGCGCGCGTCGCCCAGCATGGCGATGCCCTTCACCGCCAGCTCGCGCGCGTACCAGTCTCCGGTGCCCGCGGCCTTCTCCAGCGCGGGCAGCGCGTCGCGTCCGCCCAGGCGCACCAGGGCGCTCACGTAGGAATCCCTCACGGTGGCGTCCGTCTCCGACACGAGCCCGGCCAGCGGCTTCACCGCCTCCTGTGCGCGCATGCGCGCCAGCGCGTCCGCGGCCTGCATCCGCACCAGCGCCTGAATCTGCGGGTCCGTGTTGGTGAAGGCCAGTTGCTTCAACAGCGTGGCCACCGCCCGCTTCTCCCGCAGGTCGCCCAGCACCGTCGCCGCCTTCATGGCGTAGCTGGCGGGGTTGACGCCGTTCGACTTCGCCCACTTCAGCAGGTCCGCGTCCTGGCCCTCCAACGCCTGCAGCAGCGCGTCCGCCGCGGGCGCGCCCAGTTGGTACAGCGCGAAGGAGCTCTCCATGTAGAAGGACTTGCCCTTGCGCTCCTTGGTCAGCATCCGCACCAGCGCGGGCGCCGCGCGGCCGTCACCGATGTCACCCAGGGCCTCAATGGCCTTCTTGTTGAGGAAGGGCTCCACGGTGTCGTCCGTGGCCAGCGTGATGAGCGGCTCCACCGCTTCCTTCGCCTTCATGTCGCCCAGCACCTGCACCGCCTCGATGCGCGTGTAGTTGTCCTTCGCGCGCAGCAGCGGCACCAGCGCGGGGATGGCGCTGCGGTCACCAATGGCTCCCAGCGTCGCGACAATGGCCTTGTTCGCCAGCTGCGCGGGCATGTCGCCCGCCGCCGGGTCCAGGGCCTTCGTCAGCGGCTCCACCGAAGAGGCATGCTTCAAGTCTCCCAACGCGCGGGCCAGCGCGGCGCGCACCTCCGGCTTGCGCTCGGTGCCGAGCTGCCCGTGGAGCATGGGCAGGAATCGCTCGTCCATCTTCCCGGAAGAACGCATGGCCTCCACCATGCGGATGCGGTCCTCCGCTCTGCGGCTCTGCTGAATGCCTGACTCCCAGTACTCCGGGGTCGCTGGGTCCCCCTTGCACCCAGCCAACATCAGGAACGAGAGCGCAATACACAACGCGGTCAGAGAGCGGGTCATGCGGTCTCCATTGCGTCTGCGAGGTTGTCCTGTCTTCCGTGTAAACCTCGCGCAAGGAAGGAAGCAAACCGCCCCAGGCACCTGGGGTACGCTGGTCAACGACATGTCCGATGGCAATCAAAAGACGGTGCGCCCGAGCCACGTCCGCCGGACGTACATCCTGGACCGCCCTTTCCAGCTCAAATACATCCTGCTGCTGGCGGGGATTGGTGCCGGCAGCATCCTCGTGTTCGGGCTGTTGGCGCACCGCGTCCACGTGTCGTCCACGGCCCTGGGGGTGGACGGCGGGCAGACGCTGCTGTGGCTGACGGCGGTGGGCGCGCTGGGCACGGCGGTGGCGATGGGCCTCTTCGGCCTCGTCTTCACCCACCGGGTGGCGGGCCCCGTCCACGTCATGAGCCTGTATGTCGCGGCGCTGGCGGCTGGCCGCTATCCCCGGATGCGACCGCTGCGGCGCGGGGACGAGCTCAAGCAGTTCTTCGACCGCTTCACCGAGGCGGTGACGCGCATCCGGGAGCGTGAGGCGGATGAGGCCTATGCGCTGGAGACCGTGCTGGAGGCCCTGCGGCCGGTGGCCACCACACCCGAGGCCCTGGAGGCGCTGGGCACCCTGAGCGCCCTGCACACGCGTAAACGTCAGGCGGTGGACACTCCCACCGGGAGCACCTTCAAGTCCGTGGCCTGAGTCGCCCGGCGCAGGAGAAGCGCAACACCATGAGCAGACCCCGCATCGTTTTCATGGGCACCCCCGAGTTCGCGGTGTCCTCACTGGCCGCCTGCTTCGAACTGGGAGACGTGGTGGCCGTCGTCACCCAACCCGACAAGCCGAAGGGCCGCGGCAACACGGTGACGGCGCCGCCGGTGAAGGAGCTGGCCCTGTCGCGCGGCGTGCCCGTGCTCCAGCCCACCAAGCTGCGCACGCCGCCCTTCGCGGAGGAGCTGCGCCAGTACGCGCCCGACGTCTGCGTGGTGACGGCCTATGGCCGCATCCTCCCCAAGGATTTGCTGGAGCTGCCCACCCACGGCTGCGTCAACGTGCACGGCTCGCTGCTGCCGCGCTTCCGGGGCGCCGCGCCCATCCAGTGGGCCATTGCCCACGGCGACACGGAGACGGGTGTGTCGCTGATGGTGATGGATGAAGGATTGGATACCGGTCCGGTGTTGGCGATGAAGCGCATGGCCATTGCCCCGGACGAGACGAGCGCCTCGCTGTACCCGAAGCTGGCCGCGCTGGGCGGCGAGGTGCTGCGCGAGTTCCTGCCGGCCTACCTGAGCGGGGAGCTGAAGCCGGTGCCGCAGCCTTCCGAGGGCATGGTGCTGGCCCCCATCATCGAGAAGGAGCAGGGCCGGTTGGATTTCACGAAGCCCGCGGTGGAGCTGGAGCGGCGCCTGCGGGCCTTCACGCCGTGGCCCGGGGCCTTCACCACGCTGGGCGGAAAGCTGCTGAAGGTCCACCGCGCGCAGGCCAGTGGTGGTAGTGGGGCTCCCGGCACGGTGCTGGCGTCCGGCCCGGACGGCATCGAGGTGGCATGCGGCGAAGGCTCGCTGGTGCTGCTGGACCTCCAGCCAGAAGGCAAGCGGGTGATGCGCGCCGCGGACTTCCTGCAGGGGCACAAGCTGGCGCCGGGCAGCCAGCCCTTCGTCGCGGGCTGATGGGAGAACGGGTGATGGCCATATGAGACTGCTGGTACTGCACGGACCCAACCTGAACCTGCTGGGCGTGCGGGATGGCTCGTCCGGCGGGAGGCTGGAGGACCTGGACGCGGCGCTGCACGCGCGGGCAGAGGAGCTGGGGCAGGCGCTGACGGTGGTGCAGTCCAACCACGAAGGCGACCTGCTGGACACGCTCGGCGCGGAGCTGGAGGAGCTGGACGGCATCATCATCAACCCGGCCGGGCTGTTCGGCTCCTATTGCCTCAAGGAGGGGCTGGAGGCCGCCGGGCTGCCCGCCATCGAGGTGCTGCTCAAGCCCCCGGCCCGCGAGTCCGTGGTGGGTGAGGCCTGCGTGCTCCAGATTCACGGCGGGCCCGGCTTCGAGCCCTACCTCCAGGCCCTGGAGACCTTCGGCAGCGGCGTCTTCACCACGGAGAAGCCGGAGTCGAAGAAGCCCCTCGGGAAGAAGAAGGGGAGCGCCTCCAAGGGCGCGAAGGTGACGCCCATCACCGTGCTCAAGCGCGCCGCGCGCAAGGACGGCTCGTCGGAGACGGCGAAGTCCCTGGCCCGCGCGGTGAAGACGGCGGGGCCCACGAAGACGCTGGGCCGCAAGCTGGCGCCCGTGGAGGACCTGCGCGCGGCCCGTCAGGCGAAGACGCTGGGGCGCGGCGGCGGCAAGGGGCTCACCCCCGCGGCGGACCTGCTCACGCGCGCGCTGGTGCGCCAGAAGATTTCAGACCGGCTTTCGGGACGGCTCTCCTCCGCCGAGCTGGCCGCCTGGGCGCGTTCCCAGTATCAGGCGGTACAGCGTGGCGCTCCGGCGGAGAATGGCCACCGTGAGCTGCTGGAGGAGAGCCTCCAGAGCCTCACCCTCTCCAACCTGCCCGCGACGCGGCTCTCGGATGAGCAGCTCGTGGACCTCTTGACCCGGCTCGACGAAGGATGAACGCCCGCGCACTCGCCATCCAGGTCCTCGCGCGTGTCCGCGCGACGGATGCCTACCTCAACGTCGTATTGGACACGCAGTTGTCCGAGTCGCCGCCGAAGGACCCGCGCGACGCGGCGCTCGTCACCGAGCTGACCTACGGCGCCACCCGGCGGCAGCTCGCGCTGGACTACGCGATTACCCGCTTCGCCGACCGCAAGCTGGACGCGCTGGAGGACAAGGTGCTGGCGGCCCTCCGCATCGGCGCCTACCAGATATTCCACACCCGCGTGCCGGCCCGCGCCGCGGTGGCGGAGACGGTGCAGGCCCTGAAGGAAGTGGGGCTGACGCGCGCGGCGGGCTTCACCAACGCCATCCTCCGTAAGCTGGCGGCCCTGCCCGCGCCGCCGCTGCCGCCCGCGTCGGACGTGGCGCTGCACCTGTCGGTGCGGGAGAGCCATCCCCAGTGGCTGGTGGAGCGTTGGCTGCGCCAGTTCGGCCGCGAGCGCGCCGAAGCCATGCTGGTGGCCGACAACCAGGCGCCCGCGGTGGTGGTGCGCGCCAACACCGCGAAGGTGACGCGCGACGCGCTGCTCGCCCAACTCCAGGAGATGGGCGTGGACGCGAAGGCGACCACCGTGTCGCCGGTGGGCATCACGCTGCCGTCCGTGGGCCGCGTGGAGGACGTGTACGGCTACGCGGAGGGCCTGTGGCAGGTGCAGGACGAGGCCGCGCAGCT
Organism: Myxococcus sp. AB056; assembly: GCF_006547365.1. Classification (NCBI taxonomy): domain Bacteria; kingdom Pseudomonadati; phylum Myxococcota; class Myxococcia; order Myxococcales; family Myxococcaceae; genus Myxococcus; species Myxococcus sp. AB056. The sequence goes on from NZ_VHLB01000039.1 coordinate 38,988, forward strand.
CGTGGGCGTCTACGGGGCGATTCCGGAGACGGCGCGCGTGCTGGACGCGTGCGCCGCGCCGGGCGGCAAGTCCTGCCACCAGGCGCAGTCCCATGACGTGGTGGCGGTGGACCTCCACGCGCACAAGCTGCGGAAGATTGAAGCGGAGGCCCGGCGCCTGGGCCTGCAGCCGCGCCTGAAGGCCTACGCGCACGACGCCGCGGAGCCCTTCCCGGAGGAGTGGGGAGAGTTCCACGCGTTCCTGGTGGATGCGCCGTGTTCGGGGCTGGGCACGCTGCGCCGCCACCCGGAGCTGCGCTACCGCCGCAAGGAGGAGGACATCGCCCGGCTGGCCACGCTCCAGCGGCGCATCCTGGAGAACTGCCAGGATGCGGTGCCGCCCGGGGGGCTGCTCGTGTACGCGGTGTGCACCATGGAGCCGCAGGAGGGGCAGGACCAGGTGGAGATGTTCCTGCGCAGCCACCCGGAGTGGACGGCCGAGCCACCCGTGCTGCCCGGCCTCAAGCTGCCGTTGTCCCAGGCGTACCTGCGCACGCTGCCGGGACCGGAGGGCTTCGACGGGTTCTTCGCCGCGCGCCTCCGGAAGCTTTACTGACGCTCGGCTTCGTCGGCGGGCGGCAGGTTGGAGGCGGCCTTGAACGCCTCCAACACCGCGGCGGACGCGCGGTCCAGGTACTTGCCCTTGCGGATGAGCAGGCCAATGGGGCGTGACACCGGCCCCTCCGCGAAGGGCTTGGCCACCAGGGTGCCGCCCTTCACCTCGCCCTGTGCCGTGGACATGGGGAGGATGGCCACGCCCAGGCCCATCTCCACCGCCCGCTTGATGGTCTCCACGTTGTCCATCTCCATCACCGGGTTGATGTCGATGCTCTTCTCACGGAAGAGCCGGTCCAGCGCCTTGCGCGTGGGCGCCTCGCGGTCGAACGCGATGAAGGGCACGCCCGACAGCGCGGTGAGGCTCACCTTCTGCTTCGTGGCGAAGGGGTGGCCGGGGGCGCAGACGACCGACAGCTTGTCGTCGCGGAAGGGGAGGATGTCCACGCCCGCGCGGGGCTGCGGATAGGCGACGATGCCAATCTCCGCCGCGCCCAGAATCACGTCGTCGTACACCTGGTCGTTGCGCCGGTAGTTCAGGCGCATGTTCACCTTGGGGTGCGACTTGAGCAGCTGCTTCTGCACCGAGTTCAGCTCGTGCAGCCCCACCGAGTAGATGGTGGAGACCGTGGTGGTGCCCGCCACCTCGGCGGCCTGCTCACGAATCTCCTGCTCCACTTCGGCGAAGCGGGCGAGGATTTCCTTGCACCCGCGGAACAGCCGCTCCCCGGCCGGCGTCGGCGTCACCTGGCGCGCGCTGCGCGACAGCAGCTTCTGCTCGTACCGGTTCTCCAGCGCGCGAATCTGCTGGCTCACCGCGGATTGCGTGACGTGGTTGAGCTGCGCGGCGCGGGAGAATGAGCCTGTCTCGACCACGTCGCAGAACATCTTCAAGGATTCGAGCTGCATAAGGCCATCTCCTAACCTCAAATCCAATGATTAGGCCAGAGATAATTAGAATGCCTTTACTTGGCCGCCAAACTACCTAACCCGCCAGGGCGGCCTGCGGCCACTCATCGGACGACAGGAGGATTGCGGATGGGGCTCAGGATTGCTCGGGCCCCTCGGGTGGGGCCGGAGGGCGCGGGCGGAACAGGACGAAGAGGGAGGCGGCGAGCGCGGTGAGGGCGCCCCCGGCGAGCAACTGGGTGCGACCGACCTCCCGAGTGGCGTCTGTCAACAGCTGGCATTCGGGGCCGGTGAGGCCATCGCAGCTCGGCGCGGCGAAGCTGTTGCTCAGGCCCACGGCGAGCAGGCCCAGGCCGCCCAGGAGGAGGCCGCCCAGCAGGCCCGTCGCCGCGGAGCGGCCCAGGGACGGCCGCTGGGGGGAGGAGGGCTCCGGAGAGGAGGGCATGCGGGCAGCTATAGCCGCGAGGGCGTGGCGGGCTCAACGGGGGCGTGGCGGGCGCGTATGCTGCCGGGCATGCGAATCCTCTACGGTGTCGTCGGCGAAGGCATGGGCCATGCGACGCGCTCCCGCGTCCTCCTCGAGGAGCTGACGAAGGAGCACGAGGTCCACATCGTCGTCTCCGGCCGGGCCCAGGACTACCTGGCCAAGCGCTTCCAGAACGTGCACGGCATCTGGGGGCTGACGCTCGCGTACGAGGGCAACTCGGTGAAGAAGTGGCAGACGGTGCTGCAGAACCTCACGGGCGCCGTGAAGGGCTGGCCGCAGAACATCCGCCAGTATTTCGAACTGGTGGATGGCTTTCGCCCGGACGTGGTGGTGAGCGACTTCGAGTCGTTCAGCTACATGTTCGCCCGGAATCACCGGCTGCCCGTCATCAGCGTGGACAACATGCAGGTCATCAACCGGTGCAAGCACGAGCCGGCGCTGCTGGCGGGCCACGAGGACAGCTTCGAGACGTCGCGCGCCATCGTGAAGGCGAAGCTGCCGGGGGCCTTCCACTACCTCGTCACCACGTTCTTCTACCCGGAGCTCCGCAAGCGGCGCACCACGTTGGCCCCGTCGATTCTGCGCCCCGAAATCCTGGAGGCGAAGTCCGAGCCCGGTGAGCACCTGCTCGTGTACCAGACGTCGACGACGAACACGGCGCTGCCGGACATCCTCAAGGCCGCGGGCATCCCCTGCCGCGTGTACGGGCTGCGCCGCGACATCTCCGAGGACCTGGTGGACGGCAACCTCACGTACCGGCCCTTCAGTGAAAAGGGCTTCATCGATGACCTGCGCACCGCGCGGGGCGTGGTGGCCAGCGGCGGCTTCACGCTGATGAGCGAGGCGGTGTACCTGCGCAAGCCGGTGCTGAGCGTGCCGCTGGAGGGACAGTTCGAGCAGGTCATCAACGCGCTGTACCTGGAGCAGCTGGGGTACGGCATGTACGTGAAGGCGCTGACGGTGGACGCGGTGAAGGAGTTCCTCACGCGCGTGCCCCGCTGCCAGCAGGCGCTCCAGGGCTACGAGCAGGACGGCAACACGCGGATGCTGGCCGCCCTGCGCGAACAGCTGGCCCTGGCCTACGAGCACCGTGGCCACTGGGCCATGGAGAGGGCGCAGGACTAGCGCCCCCGTTCGCCGCCGGGGGCCGTCAGTGCAGCGGCACCTCGGTCTCGTTGTTGCGCTCGGCCGCGCGCCGCGTCAGCTCGGTGAGCCAGGACTGGGTCAGCGGCGTCTCGCTCTGGCTGCCGCTGTAGCGATCCGGGCTGCTGTCCTGGGGCATGAAGCGGTTGGCCCAGGCGGTGAGGGTGGCCGTCAGGTTGGGGGCCAGCGCGCGGCCCACGGCGGCCAGCTTCGCCGGTGTGCCCAGCAGCGCCTCGGCGTCGCCCCGCCGGCACGCGTCCAGAATCTTGCGCGCGGACTGTTCGGCGCTCAGTGAGGTGAGGGGCAGGGAGTCCCCGGTGGCGAACCACGCGTACTCCGCCTCGTGGTTGCCCTTGAAGTACGCGTTGCGTGGGCTGCCCGTGCGCATCAGCCCCGGGCACACCGTGGTGACGATGATGCCGTCCTGCCGCAGCTCCGCGCGAAGGCCATCCGACAGGCCCACCAGCGCGAACTTGCTGGCCGAATACGGCACCAGGTGGGGGATGCTCACCTTTCCGCCCACGGAGGCGATGTTGACGATGCGCCCCTTTCCGCGCCGCTTCATCTCCGGCAGCACGGCCAGCGTGGTGTACAGCGGCGCCCACAGGTGCGTGTCGATGGCCTCCTGGAAGTCCTCCAGTGTCATGGACTCCAGCGGCCCCACCTGGATGACGCCGGCGTTGTTGATGAGCACGTCCACCGCGCCCCAGCGCTCGTGGATGGCGGAGACCATGGCCTCCACCTGCACCGGATTTCGCACGTCGCAGGGGATGGCGTAGACCTCGCCGCCGGTGCGTTCCAACTCCTCGCGGGCCCGCTCCAGCGTCTGCTCGTCCCGGCCGCAGATGGCCACGCGGGCCTCTTCCTTCAGGAGCTGTCGCGCCAGCACCAGCCCCAGGCCGCGAGAGCCGCCAGTGATGAGGACGGTGCTGTCCTTGAATTGGAATCGGGAGCGGAGGATGCGGCGCAGTCCCAGCGCCGCGCCGATGCCGGCCGCGGCCACGGTGCCGAGCGAGATGTGGGACGAGTCAGAATCCTTGCGGTGAGCTGGCATGGTGAACTCCTGGAGTCAGGGGGCGGGAGAGGGGGCCGCGGCGCTGGCCTGGATGAAGCGCTCCAGCACCTGCCGCACGTGGGGGGACGCGTTCTTTCCGGAGAAGTGGTGGCGCAGCCGGCCGGAGTCCGCGTCGAACACGAGCCACGCGGGCGTGTCCGCCACGTCGTAGGCCCGCGCCATGGAGCCGTCGTCCACGGCGATGGGGTGGTAGAGCCCGTGCTTTCGCGCGAAGGCCTCCACCGCGTTGGTGTCCCGCAGCTCCTTGTCGGAGTGGGTGACATCCACGCTGATGACCTTCAGCCCCCGCGCACCGTACTCCGCGATGATGCGCTTCACCGCGTCGATGTCCTCGTCTCCGCCCCGTTGCCTGACGGAGAAGAAGTGGAGGAGGACGGGGAGCTCATCCAGCTCCGAGACATGGACGGGCGTGTTGATCCACCCACCGTCCGGGTCCAGCAGGGTGATGGGAATGTCGAGCGTGGGCATAGGGGCTCCAACAAGGCCTGGGTTCGGAAAGGACGCGACTCAAGCTAGGCACGCGTGGCCGCTTCCGGGCGTCGCTGGACGGCAGGCCGCGAAGCAGGCAGACACTCAGGGCATGCGCATCCCCGACTTCAAGCTGGAGCGGTACTTCGCGCGCTGGGAGTTCGCGGCGCCGTACCTGCTGTGTTCCTCGGACATCGAGGGCTGGCGGATGGCGGACTTGCTGGCGCTCGCCGGCCCGGACGAGCGGGCCCGCTGGGAGGGGCTGACGCTGGGCTACACCGAATCCACCGGCCTGCCCGCGCTGCGCGAGGAGATTGCCGCCCTGTACCCCGGCCTCTCTCCGGAGCAGGTGCTCACCTTCGCCGGCGCGGAGGAGGCGCTCTTCGTCCTGCTCAACGTGCTGCTGGGCCCCGGGGACCACGCCGTCGTCACCTGGCCGGGTTACCAGTCCCTGCACGAGGTGGCGCGCGCTACGGGCGCGGACGTGACGCTGCTGCGCCTGCGCGAGGAGGACGGATGGGCATTGGATTTGGATGCGCTGCGCCGCGCGCTGACGCCCCAGACGCGGCTGCTGGTGGTGAACTTTCCCCACAACCCCACGGGCGCGTTGTTGGACCGGGCCACCTTCGATGCGCTGTGCGAGCTGTCGCGCGAGCGTGGCATCCACCTGCTGTCCGATGAGGTGTACCGGCTGCTGGAGTACGACACGCGCGACACGTTGCCGCCCGCGGCCAGCCACACGCCGCACGGCATCAGCCTGGGGGTGATGTCCAAGGCCTTCGGACTGGCGGGGCTGCGCGTGGGGTGGCTGGCCTGCCGTGACGTGGAGCTCTTGCGGCGCTGCGCGGCCTACAAGGACTACACGACCATCTGCAACAGCGCGCCCAGCGAGGTGCTGTCACTCATCGCGCTGCGCGCGAAGGCGCGGGTGCTGGCGCGCAGCCGGGAGTTGCTCGCGGCGAACCTCTCCCTGTTGGATGGCTTCTTCGCGCGGCACCCGGACACCTTCCAGTGGGTGCGCCCGCGCGCGGGCAGCGTGGCCTTTCCCAGGTTGCTGCGTGAGACGCCCGTGGCCCGCTTCACCGAGGAATTGCGCGAGCGCGAAGGCGTGCTGCTGCTGCCCGGAGACGTCTACGACTTCCCCGGCAACCACTTCCGCCTGGGGCTGGGCCGCACGAATCTGCCCGACGCGCTGGAACGACTGGAGCGCTACGTGGTCGACACATCGCGTTGACGCGGCCGTCTCGAATGTCATCTCCCTCGCGGGAATCCACGGGTGATGCGTTGCGTCAGTCCTCGCGCGCACTTCAAGGTTTCCGTGACCTCGACCTTTTACACACCGCGCCTCTACAGTACGCCCCGCCGCCTGGTCCCCCGCCGGGCAGGTACCCCCTATGCAGCGCTGGAGGCGCTCAACATGAAGAAGTTCTTCGGTACGGTCATTGTCGCCGCAACGATGCTGGCGGGCACGGAAGCTGCCGCAGCCAACTACACGCTGTGGATTCATGGCCGCAACGGCGGCACGACACAGCCCGGCAACTACAATGACTTCAGTTACTGGGGCTCGGCGAGCGTCGAGGCGGGCGTGAACAAGAAGGCCGTCAACTGGGACGGCCGTCAGCGCATTGGCTCGCAGAACTACCGCATCCGCGACGCGCTGGACTGCTTCTGCACGGGGGACAACTGGTGCTACGTCGCCGCGCACAGCGCGGGGAACCTCCAGATTGGCTACGCGCTGTCGATGTATGGCGGCTCGCAGCGCGAGGTGAAGAACGCGTCCCCCAACACCAGCGGCGTGTGTGGCAACGTGAGCAGCGGCGCGAAGCAGACGGGCTGGAACATCCGCTGGGTGAACGTGGCGTCGGGCGCGGGCGGCGGCAGCGAGCTGGCCGACATTGGCGAGTGGGCGGTGAGTGAGCCGCTGGTGAGCGACCTGGTCACCACCACCGCGCGCGCCATGTACAACCACAACACCACGCGCAACGTGTGGTTCTACATGTTCGCGGGTGCCAAGGGCACGCTGTACTCCGGCGTGCTCCCCGGCCAGGACGATGAGGCGGTGTCGTACCACTCGACGGGGGGCGTGTCGGGCAGCGCGGGCAGCTCGCAGTGCAACCCCGGTGACTGGTTCTGTGGCGGCACCCTGAACCTGGGCACGGCCGCGACCAGCGACGGGCGCGCGAAGTGGAGCTACCACACGGTGGAGCTGCGCGACGACCGGGAGGCGTACAACCACTACGCCGGAGGCAACTGGGGTGGCATCATCGCGCCGGTTCGCCAGGACGTGGTCACCTACGCGTACTGAGCCCCCTCCACCGCAAGAAGCGACATGACTCCGACTGGCACCGTTTCCGCCCCCGCGTCCTGGATGCGCCGCGCCCTGTGGGCCATTCCCCTCATCCCGCTGGTGCTGGGGGGCGTGGGGTGGTGGTGGATGGAAGCAGGTGCCGGCCCGGAGTCCTCCGGCGAGGACGGTGCATGGGAAGCGTCCTCGCCGTCTGGAGTGCCGAACCCCGCGCCGCGGAAGTCGGGAGGCGGCATGGGCGGGCCGACGGGGAGCGTGCCAGGAGTGGCCGTGAAGGCCCCGGCCCGCAGCCCGGAGGAAGCGGAGCGGGACGCGCGGCGCCAGTTGTGGGAGCAGCGACTGGCCCGCGCGAAGCAGGCGCTGGAGTCGTACATGAAGGCGACGCGCTATCCGCCGGAGTCGCGTCCCGCCAGTGAGCACCCGGACCAGATGGAGATGGCGGAGCCGGAGCGCACGCGCCCGCTGAACAAGGACGGCTCCGACATCCAGCTCCGGCTGAAGCAGGACCGCGTCTTCGTCGTCGGCGACGAGGTGGTGCACTTCTTCGTCGGCTGCGAGGACGCGCGCCGCATGCCCAGGCCCTGCCAGGTGGTGTCCGCCTCCGCGCACGAGGCCGAGCACATGCCCGGCGCGGGTGCCATGCCGGCGGTCCCCCTCCATTTCTCCGACGACGGCGCCGCGGGCGACGCGCTCTCCGGAGACGGCACCTTCACCGGGCGCTTCCAGCCGTCGAAGCAGGGGTTCCCCCTCTATTCAGGCACGCTGCGCGTGGACGTGCAGGTGCGCTCGGGGAGCGCGGAGGGCACCGCGTTCTTCGACATCATGTACACGCCGTCGCCTCCGGCAGTCTTCACGGGCCGGGTGCGGGAGGTGCTGGAGCAAGACTCGCTTCAGCTCTACCTCGGGATTCAGGTCCAGAAGGCCGGACGGTACGTGGTGGCGGGCCGCGTGGATGACGAGAGCGGCATGCCCTTCGCGCACGTGTCCTTCAACGAGGAGCTTAAGCGCGGCGAGCAGGAGGTGAAGCTCACCATCGCCGGCAACCTGGTGCTGGACGAAGTGCCCACCTTCCCCCTGAAGCTGCGCGACGTGGAGGGCTTCCTCCTCAAGGAGCGGGGCGACCCGGATCGCGAGCTGATGACGAGCTTGCGCGGGTACGTGCACACCACGAATGACTATCCCTTCACGTCCTTCTCCGCCGCGGAGTGGCAGAGTCCGGAGCGGCAGCGCTATCTGGACGAGCTGAACCGGGAGGTCATCGAGGCGCAGACGTACCTCGACGCCATCGACGAGGAAGAAGCGCCGCGCAGGCCGTGAGGGGCTCAGGCCCGCGGATTCTCGGGCGCAGGTGCCTCGGTGGTGCTGGGGTTCGCCTCGGGCCGCAGCTCCGGCTCCAACGCCTCCGCGACCACTTCCACGCCCTGTGAGGCGAAGGTAGCGGCCACCGGCGCGCTGGCCGCCGCGGGGTTGGCGGAGATGGAGCCCAGGACGCCTGCCACGGCGGCATCGTCCAGGGACGGCTCCTCCGGCAGCAGCATGTTCAAGTCATTCGGGTCCGCGAGGAACTCGTCCGGCCCCGCGGGGCTGACCGCCGGGTCCAGCGCCTGCCTCACGGCGAACTGCTGCCCGTAGGTGGCCGCGTAGGCACTGCCCAGCGCGTAGCCCGCGGGCGCATCATCCACGCGCGCGTCACCGGCCGCGGCCGTCACCAGGTCGGCGGGAACGGCATCGATGCCCGCGGCCTCGGTCGCGAAGTTCACCGGCGCGCCAGAGCGTGCGGCGGCGAGGCTCGGCTGCTGGGTCTCCGCGGCGTCGGAGATGGCCGCTGAGGCCTCATCGGCTCCCGCGATGAAGAGCGCGTCTTCCGCGGCGTGCAGTCGCGGGGCTTCCTCGAAGATGTCCTCGAGTCCCAGCTCCAGCGGCGGCTCCAGGTCGGCCGCGGCGCCGGGGCCATTCAGCATGAACAGCACGTCCTCCGCTTCCATGGGCGTGGGCGCGGTGGAGGTGTCCCGGTTCTGCAGCTCCCACGCGGCGGCCTCCGGCGAGAGCAGGTCGCTGCCCATGTCCTGGGCGCTGGCCCCTCGGAAGGCGGGCCGGTGCGCCGCGCCACTCACCGGCTCCCGGGGCGCGCCGAGCGCGGCGGGAAGCTGCGAGCCCAGCAGCTGCGAATACCGCGGCGGGGCCGCTTCGAAGGAGCTCTCGCCGGCGAACACGCGCAGGTGTTCGGGCGCATCCGCATTCGCGGCGTCCACGCCCGCCAGCATCGGCGCATGCGCGGCGAGCGACGTGTCCAGGTCATCCACCTCCGGCTGGAACTCGCTCTCGTCGGCATAGCCACGCCGCACCGCGGGGATCGGCTGCAGCGGCTCGCGGGGCGCGAGCGGTGACACCGACTCCAGGCTCGTGTCGAGCCGGGCGCGGGAGATGGCGCTGGAGATGCTCGCGGTGATGCGGCGGATGGACGACATCAAGGGCTCCCTGCGGCGCACACTCCGGGCCGCATCGGAATTGTCGCCTCGTCACCGGAGAAGTTGCCAGGGAACAGGCCCGGGCAGGCTGGGTTCCTCATTTCGTTGTCATGGCATTCGCGCACCCTGACGGGAGCGTCCTGGCGGACAAGCGCCCCCTCGGGGAACGGGGCCCAGGTGCCAGGCGGAGGTGTGGGGTCGTGACCCCACGCTGTGGGGGCTCTTGACGGGTGGAGGGCACTTGCAGCGTCTGCCAGTGGACGGGGGAGGGGTGGTTGTCACGGCGCCGTGGCGGTCCCTTCCCAGGAATCCCCAGAACCGGAGTATCCGTTCCTTGCGTCCGTCGGGGGGAAGGACGCTGGCCTCTCGCTTGCTGGTGGGAGGCCCGAGGAGGCAGTCATGAGAATGGACAGCGCGGGACAGACCCACATCGGTCGGCGTACGCACAATGAGGATGCGTTCTGCGTCGCACCGGAGCTGGGGCTGTTCGTCGTGGCGGATGGGCTGGGCGGACAAGAGGGGGGAGAAGTCGCCAGCCGGTGTGTCGTGGACACCTTCGTGGGCTTTGGCCTGCGCCTGGGACAGGACCGGGATTCGACGTGGCCCACGGTGCCGGACCCTCGCCGCAGCCGTGAAGAGAACCTGTTGGCGGCGTGCTCGGCGCTGGCGCAGCGCAACCTCCAGGCGCAGCGCGTGGGCCGGTTGCGGGAGATGGCGTCCACCGTGGTGGCGTTGGCGGTGAGCGAGCACGGCGCGGCGGTGGCGCACGTGGGCGACAGCCGCCTGTACCGGCTGCGTGGCGGAAAGCTGGAGTCGCTCACGCGCGACCACTCGCTCATCGAGGAGCTGCGGGACGCGGGCATGGAGCCGCCGGGAGGCTCGGGCAACTTGCGCCACCTCATCACCCGCGCGCTGGGCACGGAGAACGCGGAGCCCACCGTGCAGCGGCTTCAGACGGAGCCGGGTGATGTGTTCCTGCTGTGCTCGGACGGGCTCTATGAGCCGCTGGGCGTGGAGGGCCTGATGAAGCGACTGACGATGTCCACCGCGCGCGAGGTCTGTGACGCGCTGGTCGCGGACGCCTACGAGGCGGGCGGCAAGGACAACATCACCGCGGTGGTGCTGCGCGTCGCGGAGGCGTGAGGCGCGTCAGAAGCCCACGCCGAAGGAGAGGCTTGCGGACGGCAGCCACGTGTTCCCGGGCTGGATGAGCTCGGGAGCGTGGGGCATCCACGCCAGGCTGAAGTTGAAGTCGCCCACCAGCTCGAAGCCCGCGGCCAGCGGGCGGAGGAAGCGCAGCCCGAGGCCCCCCTCGGGCCCTGCCGTGGCCACGCGGCGTCGGTCGGTCCCCTTGAACTGGAACCCTGGGTCGTCGCTGCCCACCTGGGCCTCCGCGAAGCCACCGGCGAGGAAGGGCTGGAAGGTGCCCCAGCGCTCCACGTCGAAGCTGGCCAGCCGCAGCTTGGCGCGGAAGTGCGCCACCTCCGGCTCGGGGTCGCCGTGCAGGAACCCGCTCCCCGTGCCACAGCTCTCCACGGACAGGAACGCCACGGGGGACAACTCCAGACACAGGTCGGGCCGGCCATTGCCGTTCGCCGTGGAGCCACCCACGCGCAGGTTGCCGAAGTTGCGCGTCGTGTGAGGTGGTTCGGCCTTCGCGCGCGCCTCTCCGGCGGCCTCCTCCGCGCGAAGTCCGCTGGGCGCGAGGGTAAGCAGGGCCAGTGCCGCTGGAATGGAGGTCGAGCGCATGACACGCACGCAATCGCGCCGCTTCCACACCGGTCAATGCAACGCCAGGGTGAGTGTTCATGGCCCCGCGCGCGTCGACGCCGAGGACGTAGGTGCATGGCATCGGTGTAGGTCTCGATTTGTGTCATGCGAGACAGGCTGCCGGGTCATTCCTGCCACCTGTTGTTCCTCGCTCAACAGCAGGGCGCTGTCGCGGTAGGCTCGCCATCCCCCACTGGGCGCCCCCCGCCCATCCCCCTGGCCTTGTCGCGAATGACGCACAGCCTTGCCGCGCGCCTGACCGCAGCGCTCTCCCTTGTCATCCTCTGTCTCTCCACGCTGAGCGTCGCGCTCACGGGCGTGTCGCTTCGGACGTGGTCGCACGAAGCCGTTACCTCCCGTCTGGCGCAAGACGAAGCCGCGTGGAGCCGCGTCCTGTCCCAGGAGGTGCGTTCGCTGACGGCCCTGGCCCGCGTCGCCGCGGCCAGCACGCCCTTGCAGACCGTGCTGTCGAGCGGCTCCGAGGGAGGAGCGCATCTCGAGCCCTCGCTGCGTGCGCAGCAGTCGCTCCTGGGCGTGGACCTGCTGCTCGCGGTGGACACCGCGGCGGGTGTGCGCGTGGGCACGCCATCCGGGGCAGTGTCGGGGATGGAGGCCCTGGTGAAGGAGGGCGGCGCGCGCATCATCCTGGTGGATGCGGTGCCGCATCAGGCCGTGGCGCAGCCCGTGATGACGGCCGAGGGCCGCACCGTGGGGTACGTGGTGCTGGGGCGGGTCCTGGGCGAGGTGGAGCTCCAGGCGCTGCGTGACGAGCGCGGTGTGGAGGGCGTGTTGAACGTGGGCGGGAAGTCGGTGGCGCACGCGCTGAGCGCGGTGCCTGATGATGCGTTGCTCGCGGCACTGGAGGGGAAGGGCCGGCCGGACGAGGTGTCGGTGAATGGCGTGTCGTTGCGGCTGCGCCGGGTGGAGATGGGGTCGGGCGTGGAGCTGCTGCTCACGCGTGATGGTGGGAAGGAAGCGGAGCAGTTCCGTGCGTCGATGCTGCTCGTGGTGCTGCTGGGCCTCATTGTCACGGCGGCGGCGGGCACGGCCATCTTCCTGCTGGTGCGGCGGATGATGGAGCCTCTGCGCGAGCTGACCGTGGCCACCACGCGGATGGTGTCGGAGGGGGATTTCCGAGGGGCGCTGGCGGTGCGCTCGAAGGATGAGATTGGTCAGCTCGCCAGTTCATTCTCGGAGTTGATGTCGCAGCTGCGCGAGCTGTTGATGGCGCTGCGCCATTCGGCCGAGCAGCTCGAAACGGCGTCCACGCACCTTACCGAGTCCGCGTCCGTCCAGAACGAGGCGGTGTCGCAGCAGGCGGTGGCGCTGCATGAGACGCAGATTGCGGCGCAGCAGCTCCAGGAAGCCTCGCGCGCGGCGGCGCGGCGCGTGGAGGTCATCCTGCGGGAGGCGGACAAGGCCAGTGGCTTTGGCGAGGCGGGCGAGGCCGCGGTGTCCGGCAGCGTGGGTGGGCTCACGCACATCCGGTCGCATGTGGAGCAGATTGGCCGCACCGTCGCGGAGCTGCACCAGCGCACGCGGCAGGTGGGTGACATCACCCGCACGGTGAAGGACCTGGCGGACCAGTCGAACGTGCTGGCGCTCAATGCTTCCATCGAGGCGGCGCGCAGTGGTGATTCGGGCCGGTCCTTCGCGGTGGTGGCACGGCAGATGCGGTCGCTGGCGGACCAGTCCGCGGGGGCGACCACGCGCGTGCAGTCCATCCTGAGCGACATCGGCCGGGCCATCTCGCAGACGGTGAGCACCAGTGAGGGCGGGGCGCGCGAGGTGGAAGGTGGCCTGGAGCAGGTGCGCGCGGCGGGTGAGAGCCTCCGCTCGCTGGCGGGCATCATCCAGAGCAACGGCAAGACGGTGCGCAGCATCGCAGAGGCCGTGAGTCAGCAGGACGCGGGCATCGCGGAGCTGTTCGCCGCGCTCAGCTCGATGGCCGACCTGGCGGACCAGATTGTCGACCGGATGGCCGCGAGCGAGCAGTCCGCCATCCAGCTCTCCGCGGCGTCCGCCGAGCTGAGCGCTATCGTCGGCCGGTACCAGCTCTAGCGCGCTTATCGGCCTGGGGCTCGCGCCTGAGCCGCCGCGCCCGTGGGCTTCGTCTGGCCCGAGCGGGCATTGCCGCCGCCCGCGCTCACCCAGCCGCTGGAGGCAGGCTCATCGGGCGCCGTCATGTCGAAGGCGCGGATGCTCAGCCGCTGCGTCCAGTCATTGCTGGCATTCCAGTTCGTCCACGCCCCCAGCACCACGCGTCCCCGGTGTAGCGCGGGCGGGGTGATGTACGGCGCCTTTCCCAGTAGCGCGCAGGCGGACAGCTCGTTCCCGTCCTGGTCCAGCTCCCGCAGGAACGAACCGAGCGCGGCATCCTCACCGGTGCAGGCGTGCTCGCCGCACGTCTCGGCCACGGGCCGGTCGACCAGCAGCAGCGAGCCACGCTGGGTGAGGAGCGGTGACATCGGCCAGGTGCCCACGGCCCGGTGCCAGCGCACTGCGCCGCTCGATGGGTCCAGCCCATAGAGGAACGTGCCACCCGGATGCGTGGTGGTGGGGCAGCCCTCGGTGGTGCACCGCATGTCGGGCAGGACCAGGAGCCGGTCCGCCTGCATCGCCGTGCGGCCGAAGGTCGAGCTGGAGCGGCCCAGCGAGTAATAGAAGGACTCAGCGGAAGCAGTCGCCAGCGTGGCAGTTGGCGCTCCCGTGGCCGCGTCCACCAGCTCCGCGCGGCCCAGCATCAACGTCCCTCCGTCCACGGCCGTGGGCTCGAGCACGCCCGTGCGCTGCGTCCGCCAGCGGAGCTGCCCATCCGCCGCGTACGAGAAGAGCTCCGTCCGCTGCTCCAGGACATCGGAGGCGCCGCCATAGACGTTGCCCTCCGTATCCACCACCAGCGGCGCATGGACGGGCGGCACGGGCTCCTTCCACGCCACCGCGCCGGTCTCCGCGTGCACCGCGACGAGCAGGTCCTCGGCGTCCGCGTCTCCAAACGTGTCGTGTACCAGCGCAATCAGATAGGGCGGGCTGAGCACGAGCGATTCGATGCGAAGCCCATGGTGCGCCTGCGGGTCTTCGTCCTTCACGGCCCCCAGCGACACGCTCCAGCGCTCCTGTCCGGTGGCGCTGTCCCGAGCGGAGAGCAGGGCCAGCCGGCCCGTGACGAAGAGCTGTCCCCCCGCCACCGTGTGAACGCCCCAGGCTCCCGGGGGCGGAAGGTCACGCCGGTAGCGCTCGGTCCCTTCAGGCGTGACGGAGACGAGCTGACACGCCAACTGGCTCGGGTCCTTGTCCACCCAATAGCTGCTCTCGCACTCCGTCCAGTAGGTGTGCCCATCCCCGTCCATGGTCCCCCGGAAGTCCACTGTGCGGTTCCACGCCGCGTCGTAGCTCCACGCGAGTCGCGCCGTGCCATCCGGTCCGGAGCACGCCGCCGATGTCGCCGGGGGCGGCACCTGCGGCTCCGGTGTGGGCTCCTGCGGAGCGGGCGTCTCGGCTCCGGGGGTGGGCGTTCGCGTCACATCCGCGGGGGTCTCGAGAGTGGGCGCCGCTCCGTCCTCCACGGACGACGAACAGCCCACCCACAGACACGCGCCCAGCACCATGCTTCGCAGTCCACTCACGCCCACCTCCCGATTGCTGGCCACCGCGCGGCTTGTCGCCGGGGTGGTCGCGCACAGTGGGGATGGGATTCCCGCTGCGCAACGCACCCGGCCACGGGTGGCGGCCGGGCAGGCAGTCAGGCGGAATGGGAGTGAAGTCTCAGCCCAGCTCGCCGCCGTCGATGGCGTACGCCGTGCCGGTGATGCCGCCCGCCGCGTCCGACGCGAGGAACAGGCACAGCGCGGCGACCTCCTCCGGCGTGATGATGCGGCCCATGGCGTTCATGGACGCCAGGGCCTCGCGCGCCTGCTCCTCGCTGCGGCCCGTGGAGGCGCTGATGGCCGAGGTCGCACCGGCGAACATGTCCGTCTCCACCCAGCCCGGATTCACGATGTTCACCGTGACCTGCTTCTTCGCGTACTCCACCGCGAGCGCGCGCGTCAGGCCCAGCAGCGCATGCTTCGACGCGCAATACGCGGACGTGTACTTCACGCCCCGCACCGCGGCCATGGAGCCGATGTTGATGACGCGTCCGCCGCCAGCCTGGGCCATGGCCGGCATCAGCTCGCGGCAGAGGAGGAAAGGCGCCGTCACGTTGACGGCCATGACGCGGGCCAGGTCCTCGGTGCGCGTCTTCGTCAGGGGCGCGGAGACGGTGATGCCCGCGTTGTTCACGAGCACACGCGGAGGACCCTCGGCGAGGATTCGTTGGCTCGCGGCAACCAGCGCCGCTTCGTCGGACACGTCCACCGCGAGCGGCCGGATGCGCTCGCCGCCTTCCTGCCGGAGCGACTCCAGCGCTTCCGTCGAACGCGCCAGGGCCCACACGTCATGGCCCGCCTTCGCGAAAGCCAGCGCCACCGCGCGGCCAATGCCTCGGCTCGCGCCCGTTACCACCACCGTCTTGGAGGTCGTCGTCATGAGACCAGCCTAGCGCCGGGCCCTCATGCTGGCAGCAGGACGTGCCGAGGCCGCGTGGCGCTGCCGTCACGGGCGGCAGCGCCACCCTCCCCACATCCACGAGGGGCGGGGAGGGTGGGAAGACGCCGGTGTCCAGCTCAGCCGTTCTGGGCTTCTTCGCTGCTGGCCTTCGGCTCGGTCGGGGCCGCCTCGCCCTCGGACGCAGTCTCAGCCGAAGCCTCGGCCGCGGCCTCAGCCTCGGACCCGCCTTCGGGCTCGTCGGGCAGCTCGGGCGCGGTGCCCGCCGCCTCGGCGGCCTGCTGGGCCTTGAGCTCCTCGTCGTTCATGAAGCCGACGGGGTTCTCCTTGCGGTTGAGGAAGCGCACCGACTTCTTCGACAGCGCGAACATCTGCTCCGCCGCCGACGAAGGCACCAGCGAGTGCTCGATCTGCGCGGGCTCGGGACGCTCCACCACGCCCAGCTCGCCCTCCTCGAGCTGCTTGGCCTGAGCGGGGCTCAGCTCCAGCCGGCGCAGCTTGCCCTTGCGGGTCATGAAGTAGAACGCCGTCTCCCCCGCCTCGACGGGGACCTGGGAGCCCAGCACCAGCTCGCGCAGGGCGCGGTCCAGCTCCACCTGCCGCTTGGACTCGGCGCGCTGGTAGGCCTTGGAGCCCGGCATGGGGGGAAGCTTGGGGATGGCCCGCTCCGCCGCCGCCGCGGCCGGCCGCCCGTGCTGGGGACCTCCGCCGTGCCGGGGGGCACCCCCGAAGCCGCCGCCAGGGCGTCCGCCGCCAGGACGTCCGCCACTCGGACGGCCTCCACCCTCGGCTCGGGGCGGGCCGCCGGGTGTCCGGTTGTCATCACGGCGGGGGGGAGGACGGTTGCCGCCTGAACGGCCGCCCTCCTGGGGTCCGGGCCGCCGGGCTTCCGCCTGGCTGGGCTTCGTCTCCACCTTCTTGGCCTGGTCCTCGGTGACGAGGCCCGCCTTCAATAGCTTGTCGCGCAGGTTCTGCATGAGTTGGGCGTTCTATCCCTTGCACGGCCGCACGCAAGCCACTGCTTGCTGCTCGTGTATGCCCCACGTAACTTGCCGGCCTTGTCGTACCCTCCCGGAGGAGTCGTGAGCCGTCTGAAAAAGTCCGCCTTCACCCTTGCCGTGGCGCTGGCCGCCGCCGGCTGCTCGGACCCGGTCGACAAGGCGGCCAAGGCACGCATCTTCTCGCCGGAGGACCCGCCCAAGGTGGTGGCGTCCGCGAAGGAAAAGCTGCCCCCCGAGGACGTCGCGGACAACCCCCAGGTGGCGCGCCGCATCCTGGGCATGGACGCCGCCGAGGTGACCGAGCGTCTGGGCCCCCACCGCTACCAGGCGACGCTGGGGTACGAGTGGACCTCCGAGGCCTCCATCCCCGTGAAGCTCACCGAGACGCGCACCTTCCGCGCCGGCCCGGGCGGGGTCAGCGGGGATTTCCACGGCGTGCTGGAGAACTCCCGGGACCAGGGCCTGGAGGTGATGCGGGTGGGTGGGCAGGTGTTCGCCCGCAACCGGTACGGCCCCTTCCGCCAGCGCCTGCGCGACCGAGGCATGGCCGAGCGCACCCGCGCGGAGCTGACTGGCGCCATTCGCGACTTCGACAGCCTCTTCCAGGGGCGCATCAAGCTGACGCCCGAGGGCACCGTCACCCATGAGGGCCGCACGGCCTGGCGCTACGTGGTGACGCTGGCCCCCGCCGCCCAGGCGGACGCGTCCCGGCCCCTGCCGCCCATGCCCCAGGCCAAGAAGGGGGGCGCGGACGAGACGACGGTCCGCCGGGCCAACTTCTTCGCCCACCGTCTGCCGCGCTCGCTGGACGGCGAGGTGCTGGTGGATTCCGCCACCTCCGTGGTCCTCAAGGCCCGGCTGGACGGGCGCATGGGCGTGCCCGGGGACAAGACGCCCGAGGCGGCCGAACTGCGCCTGACGCTGGAGGCCTCCCTTAGCGAGGTAGGCAAGGACCCACGGCTCCAGCCGCCCGAGGATTTCCTCCCGGACGCGGACAAGCCCCAGGGCATCGCCGACGCGCTCGACGCCTTCGGTATCCAGCGCAAGAAGCCCTCGGACTCGGATTCGGCCAGCCCGGAGGCGGCCCCGGAGCCCGAGGACGAAGAGGGCACCTGACACGTGGTTCCGGCGCCCTTTCCGGGCGCCGTTGCCTGGTGAACGGCTGGCCGGGACTCCGGGGTATCCCGGACGGGGGTGGTGGGAGCGGCGCTACATCTCGGCAGCGAGATGTTGGAAGAAAATTTGCGCTGACTCTTGCGTCCTCTAGAATCCTCGACGGTTGCGGCCCGGACGCGTCCGACATGCTCGGATGTTCAGCGGGGCTTCACAGCAAGGGAGCGGCGATGGAGCGCAAGGTCGGAAGTAGCACGGTGACGGCCAAGGAGGTCAAAGCGGCGCTGGAGAAGGCGCGCACGCTTTCGGCCGAAGAGGAGAAGGTTCTGCGCATGCGCCACGGTGCTGGCGCTTCCAGCACCCGTGCACCGCTGCCCCGTGCCGCTGGTGACAACCAGGAGCTGGGCGACGAGCTGCTCCTCATCGAGATGCAGCTGATGAAGGCGATGCGCGCTCGCGCGGGTGGCAAGCCCGCGGCCACCGCCAGCAGCAAGCCCGTCGCCGCCACGCGCGCGCGGGATGCCGCCGCCAATCCCACCAAGGACAAGATTGTCCGGGCGCTCCGCAAGAAGAAGTAGTCGTCTCGCGGGTGTCCCCTACCGGTTGAGGATGGCCACGAGGCGCTCCCCGGCCTCGGGCAACGCCAATGGCGTGCCTGACGTCTCCGTGGCCAGTCCTTCCGCATCGTCAGTGCCCCCACGCGCGTACAGCCCCTTCAACCAGGCGGCGGCCGCGGGGTTCCTCCAATAGTCCTCGTTGAACTGCTCCGTGATGCGCGCGGTGAGCTGGGTCTCCAGGGCCCAGGACCGCAGGTAGTGCGCCACGTATAGCTGCGGGTCCACGTCGTGGAGGAAGAAGCCAGGGTGTGGCTCGACGAAGAGCGCACGGCGTTGCCCGTCCGCGTATTCGTCCGCGCGTTCCGTGGAGGCGCCCCGCTGCGTCAGGGACAGCTCGTAGGTCAGCTTGGCCGCGTGACGCCGCAGCAGCGTGAGGGCCTGGAAGGCGGCCAGTCGCACCGTGTCCCGTGCGGCCACGGTGGGCAGTCCCAGGTAGCGCTTGAGCCAATCGGGGGACAGGAGCAGCCGTTCGAAGACGGCGGCGTGGGCCTCCGTCACGGATGCGTCGCCCAGCCGGCGCAGCTCCATGGGCAGCGTGTCGGAGACGTGGGCGCGGTGCTGCGCGTGGCCCATCTCATGGAGCAGGCTGGCCAGCCCGTCGATGCCGCCGCGAGGCTGGATCACCAGGCGGATGTCGTCCGGCACGCGCACCACGGCGACGAAGGGGCGCGGTGACTTGCCGGGCCGGGCCTCGTCGTCGATGCGGATGCGGCCTCCGGCGTTGGGCGTCAGGCCCCACTCGCCCAGCCAGCGCACCACGGCGGGGAAGGCGTCCTCGCGCCGGAAGAAGCCGTCCATCCACGGGGCCTGGAGCGCGGCCTGCAGGTCATGCCTGCGCGCTTCTCCGCCGGGCAGTGGACGCAGCAGCGGGTCCACCTTTTTGAGGACATAGGCGAGCACGTCGCGGTAGGCGTCCTCCGTGCGCGCGAGCAACGTCGCGGCGGACTCGGCCAGCCTGGCGAAGTCGATGCCGGTGACGTCCTGGCGCAGGGCGGGGTAGTTCTTCGCGCCCAACTGCTCCGCGGTGTGCAGGGCCGCATCGCGCCGGTCCCCGTAACGGGTGCGGTTCTGCCAGAGGAACTCGCCGGTGGCGCGCTCCAGCAGGGCGCGGCGGCCCCGGGCGGACTCGTGGGGAATGCGGCCCAGCGCCTCGCCGAAGGAGTAGGTCTGGTCGTCCACCATCAGCCGGGCCTCGGCTTCCAGCGAGGCAATGGCCTCCACGTGACGGGCGGCGAGCGCGTCCTCGACGTGCGAGGCCACCAGCTCACGCACCAGTCGGATGCGGCGGACGGTGAGGGGCTCGTTCTTCGACTGGGCCTTGGCGAGCGCCTCGTTGGCGGCGGCGAAGGTGTCCGGAGACGACAGCTCGGGGAAGGCGGCGTGGAGCTGGCTGGGGGAAACATCCAGCGCGAGCCCGGCGCCTTGCCGGTAGTTCAGCGTGGCGAGCTCGGCGAGGAAGTCGTCCAGCCGCGTACGGACGGAGTGCAGGGGACGGTCCATGGGGGCGCGGAAGGTAACAGGAAGCGGGCGGCGCGAAAGGGCCATGCGCGCGTAGAGTGCCGCCGCATGACATCTGCGGTGGACACAGGGATGGGGGGCGGCGTGCCGGAGCACGTGGCGCATGGCGCGGGCTCGTACGCTGAGGCTGTCCGCCCGGTGGGCAAGGTGGCGGCATGAAGCGCCGGACGTTCCGGGTGGAAGGGGCGTTGGTGGGGAAGGCCGTGGCCCGCGCGGTCGCGGATGAATTGGGACTGCCCGAGCCGGGGGCACGGGGGCTGGTGGAGGTGGGCGCTGTCTACGTGGCGGGCAAGCGGAGCCGGGATGCGAATGCGCGGCTGACGGCTGGGCAGGTGGTGACGGTGGTGCTGGAGGAGGGCGGGCAGAGCCCCCTGTCCGAGGCGCCCCCCGCCCCCGAGCTGCGTGTGCTGTACGAGGACGCGGACGTCATCGCGGTAGACAAGCCGGCCGGCGTGTCCGCGCAGCCCACCGAGGGGCGCGTGGGGGACAGCCTGGTGGACCTGGTGGGGGCGAAGCTGGGACGCCCCGCGGGGTTGGTGCACCGCCTGGACCGGGAGACGTCCGGCGTGACGGTGTTCGGGAAGACGGCGGAGGCCACGTCGGCGCTGGCGGCCGAGTTCCGGGAGGGACGGGCGCGAAAGCGCTACGTCGCGGCCACCGGGCCGGGTTTGCCCCCGTCGGGCACGGTGGACCTGCCGCTGTCCAAGGACCCGTCGCGCCCTGGCCGCTGGCGGGCGACCCGGGCGGCCAATGGTGTACCCGCGTTGACTGACTTCCACACGCTGTCATCGGGGCCGGCGTTCTGCGTCGTCGAGCTGCTGCCGCACACGGGCCGCACGCATCAGCTCCGCGCGCACCTGACGGCGCTGGGCGCTCCGATTCTGGGGGACGCGCGCTACGGCGGCGCGGCCCGGGCAGAAGGCGTGGAGGCAGCGCGGTGCTTGCTGCATGCCCAGGCGCTGGAGCTGGGACATCCGCGCACGGGCAAGCTGCTGCGCATCGAGGCGCCGGTGCCGGAGGACCTGATGCGGTTCTTCCTGGCCGCTGGCGTGCCGGCGCCCTCGGGCGCCATTCGTGGCGCCGAGTGAGTCCTCACGCCGCGCAGGTGAAGTCGCGGCCCTCCACCCAGCCCCGTCCGATGAGGTCCTCGCGAATCTCCGCGCGGGCCCAGCGGACGCCCACGCACACCAGCAGGTGTCCATCCCCGGGGGCGCCGAGCTCCTGGGGGGAGATGACCGGGATGCCATGGATGCGCGTGCCCACCTTGCGAGGGTGGACCTCCACGTAGCGCCGCACGCGGACGCCTTCCTGGTGGAGGAAGTGCGTCAGCGTCTTGCCGCTCGGGCCCGCGCCCCACACCGTGCAGGGGCGCCCGTCCGCCAGGGGGCCACGGCCTCGCGTCAGGTAGCGCGCCTTCGTCCACAAGAAGCGCTTGACGGCATAGCGCGGGTCCGTGCGCGTCATCCGCCCGTCGCTGTCGCGCCAGCGAAGCAATACCTCGGGCAGGTTGCGCAGCCCGAAGCCCCGGTCCAGCAGCTCCAGCCACAGCGCGTAGTCCTCCGGGAAGTCGCCGTCCTGCCAGCCTCCCGCGGCCACCAGGGTGTCCCGGCGCAGGCAGACGGAAGGGTGGCACAGGGGGCTTTCGATGAAGCGCTCCCGGTCGAGTCGCTCTGCGGTGGTCAGCTCGCTGAGCCACGTGGCATAGGCCTGGAGCGAGGGGCTCACGGGTTTGTCATCCCGGAACAGCTCCACGGCCGTGCCCACGCCGGCCAACCCGGGTTCCGCCTCCAGGGCGGTGAGGCTCGCCTCCAGGCGTTTGGGAAGGGCTTCGTCATCCGCGTCCATCCGGGCGACGTAGGGGGAGGTGGCTTCACGCAGCGCCAGGTTCAGCGCCGCCACCAGGCCGCGGCCCCGGCCGTCAAGGACTTCCACGCGGGAGTCGCTCGCCGCCAGGTCGGTCAGCACTTCACGCGTACCGTCCGTGGAGCCGTCGTCCACCGCGACCACACGGAGGTCGCGGAGGGTGCCCGTCAAGAGGCTGCGGACGGCGCGGGCCACGGTGGCTTCGGCGTTTCGCGCGGGGAGGAGGACAGTAACAGCCGGAACGGGCATCGTTGTGTGTAGACTGCCGCACCCATGGGTGGCGTGAGAAACGGCAGGAACGCCGGCACGCCGGAGCCCGCAGCGGTCCGACAGGAGGCGCTGCAGCCCGGCGCGTCCGACGTCAAGCCCGCGGAGGATGTCAGCGAAGGGGTGGACCGGCACCTCCGGTCCGCGGCTCGGCAGTTGCGAGAGGGCTCCGCCGCGCGCGCGTTCGGAGAGCTTGCGCGCGCCAGCCGGACCCTGCCGATGACGCCGCGCCTGGCCGCCGGGATTGTGCGCATGGCGCTGCTGGCGGGCACCGAGGCGGCGGCCATCACCCTGCTGGAGGTGGCGCCCACGGTGGTTTCCAGCAGGCGCGCGGTCCGGCGTCAGCTCGCGCGGGTACTGCGACGGGTGGACCAACTGCCGCGTGCCGCCGCCGCGCTCGAAGCCCTCCTGGTGGAATGGCCCGAGGACCGGCGTGCCCAGCGCGTGCTCCAGTTGCTGCGTGCGCGCATCGAGGGCAAGGCGGTGCCTGACGCTGGTGCGAGCGCCCTGAAGGTGGATGCGGACGGGCAGGTTGTGTTGGCGAAGCTCCCAGCGCGGAAAGAAGGCACGCAGGCAGCGGCCTCTTGGGAGAACGACGACGCCGTCTACCTCATCGAAACCGTGGTGGGGCCGCCGCTCTCCGCGAGGGCGCCCTCGGCGTCAGCTTCCACGGTCGGTGCGGCGGAGACACGTTCGCAGCCTTCGGTGTCGCAGCGCCCAGAGGCTGGTGGAGGAGCGCCTGCGACCGCGTTACCTGAGCGCGGCGCGGAGGGGCTTCAGGCGGAAGCTCCGCCCGTCTCGGAACAACGTGGGCCTGTGTCGAGCTCGCTCTCACAGCCTGGGCCTGATGTGAGAGCGACGGCTTCGTCCAAGGGGAGCGAAGCGCTGCCCGATGCCGATGCGCGTCCGTCGCCCGTGAAGGCGCCACCCACTGACTCGTTCAAGACGGTGTTGGAGATGCCGGCGGTGGAACTCCCCGCGGTGACTCCCCGCGGCACCTCTACTTCCGAAGCACCCAAGACTGTCGTGGAAATGCCGGCGGTGGTTGTGCCACCGAGGGCATTTGACTTCGAGGCGCGCAAGACGGAAGTGGAGATGCCCGCGCTAGGGGACGTCGCCGTGCCCCCGTCTTCAGGTGTGGCCAAGACGTTTGTTCCGGGGCGCGCGCCACTGCCCGTGCCTTGGGCCGATGCCCCAGACGATGACGCGCCCGTGCCCGCGCGGGTCGCTCGCTTCGACGACGCCGACGAAGGTGAAGTCACTTCGGAGGCACAGCCCTTTCTCGTCGGCGCTGACGTATCGAGTCCTCCACCGCGCCAGCAGACTCCTGCCTCTTCGAAGCGCGAGCGGCGGAAGACCCCGCCCCCGTCCGAGGCGCTGCCACCGCCCATCACGTCCAGTGCCGCACCCGAGCCGGATGCCCGCTCAGGCACCATGGAGGTGTCGTTGGCGGAGTTGGAGGCCGCGCTCGCCTCGGCTTCTGGCGATGCACCGAACAAGAAAGGCCGCGCTTCCGAGGCGAGCGCGGGGCCTCGGGAAGAAGACACCGAGGAGCTGACCCGCTCGCGGAAGGTCGAGGCCCAGCTCATCGCTCGACGGGCCTGGGCCGAGCTGGCTCAGCTCTACCTCAAGCGGGCGGACCGGGCGAAGGACGCGTCCCTGCGCGCCGATGCGTTGGCGCGCCTCGCGGAGGTGATGGAGAACGAGCTCCACGACCCCGCGGGCGCCGCGCGCATGTACCGGGAAATCGTGGAGCTGACGGGAGACCGCGCCGCGCTTCGAGATCAGGTGCGGTTGCTCGCCGCGAGAGGGGACGCGTCCCTCGTGCGCCGTGCGCTGGACGAGGCCATCCGGCGCGCGCCCGCTGGCCGCGCACGCGCTGGGGCTCTGCTCACGCGGGGCGAGCGCTGGCTCCACATGGGCGAGCTGAAGAAGGCTCGCGCGGACTTCGAGGCGGCGGAGTCCTCCGCGCCGGGGCTGCTTCCCGTGCTCGCGGGGATGCTCCGCTGCGTGTCGGACGCGGAACGTCCGTCCATCGCGGAGCGGCTCCGGGTGGCACTGGCGGCGGCACCACGCCGTGCGCTGGACCGCGTGGAAGCGCTGCGCGTCCTGGCCCAGGTCGCGGAGGAGTCGCTGAGCGATTTGCGGCTCGCGCAGTGGGCCTGGAGCGAGGTGCTCACGGAGAGTCCCGACAGCGAGCAGGCGCGCGTGCAGCTCACGACGCTGACGCGAAAGCTCGGCGACACGACGGTGCTCAGCCGGCTTCTGCGTGCGCAGCTCGCCCGTGAAGCCCGAGGGCCCGCCGCGCGTCAGGCCCGGCTGGAGCTGGTCGCCACGTTGGATGCCCAGGGTGACGCCGATGCCGCGCTCGAGGAGTTGCGTCAGGCCGTGCGCTACGAGCCGGGCCACAAGGAAGCGTGGCTGATGCTCGTGGAGCGTCTCCTCGAACGCGACCACCTGGGCGAGGCGGCTTGGGCCCT
Organism: Myxococcus sp. AB056; assembly: GCF_006547365.1. NCBI lineage: Bacteria > Pseudomonadati > Myxococcota > Myxococcia > Myxococcales > Myxococcaceae > Myxococcus > Myxococcus sp. AB056. Next base: position 63,611 of record NZ_VHLB01000039.1, read on the forward strand.
GGAACACGCGGCCACCGCCATGGAGGACGAGGAGGAGCGGGAGCGCACCTGGGACCGGCTCGCGCGTCTGTGGCGCGAGGTGATGGGCAATCCCGAGCGCGCGCAGGTCTACGCCCGCCGGGCGGAGGGAATCCGGCAGGCCCGAGCAGAGCGTGAAGTGCCGCCTCCCGAGCCGCCGCGCTCCGCGGCTCCGCGCCGGGAGTCGAGTGGCCCCCGTGCGCCACTCATCGCGGCGCCCCCGGTGCTGACGCAATCGTCCGGAAACCTCCAGCGCCTCGCCAACGAGGAGGCGTCCACCACGGACATCGGGGTTGCTCCACCCGCGTCCGAAAGCGTGGAGCCACCCCGCGATGTAGTCGGGAGAGATTCCCCGGGCGCCGCGGTGGAGCAGGGCCGCAAGGCTTCGCCGGAGCCCGCCTCTTCGGGGCGGAAGGGGAGGCGGGAGGCCCGTTCCGGCCGCGAGGCCCCGTCTGAAGTGGACGCCGGGGCGCGAGGTGAACCGCGTGCGCTGGCCGCGGATGCGCCGCTTCCCAAAGGCGCGGCGCGCGCCACCGTCTCGCCAGCGCAAGGCGAACCGCGCGTTCCTGTGGAAGCCTTCGCCGCATCGCCACCCAAGGCAGAAGCACGTGCAGCCGCGTCGTCCCCCAGAGGGGAGGCCCGCAACCCGCCTTCATCTCCGGGCAACACAGCAGCCCCGCCGCCACGCGCTCCCGCTGAGTCCGCGGACGCCGCCGTCTCCCCCAAGGCACCGGCTGCTCAACGCTCCGCCGCGTCCTCGCGCGGAGACAAGGCCGCGCCACGCGCCGCTTCGTCCGGAAGCGAAGCGGAGCATGGGCCCGCATCTCGCGACGCGGAGGCCCGAGCCCAGCGTCCTCGGGCCACCGACCTCATCACAGGCGAGGTCATGGACCTCGGTGATGCCCCCGTCCCGGAGACCCGCGTCATCTCCTGGGAAGCGCCGCCCGGCCGGATGGACCCGGTGCGCCGCGTCGTCCGCGCGCGCCCGGAGGGCACGGTTTCCGCCCCGGCGCCGGGCCGCACGTTCATCGCGAAGCCACCCGCGGCGCCCGAGCCTCCTCGGCCGGTCCCCGGCGTCATGGACCCGCGCGAATCACCCGCGCCCGCCTATGTGCCGCCACCGGACACCGAGCCCGATGCCTTCCGGCACATCCGAGAGCGCCCGCTCGACGCGAAGCCCTATCGACTCCTCGCCGAGTACTTCGACCAGCGAGGAGACCCGGCGCGTGCCTCGCTCATGCGCGAAATTGCCGATGCGCTCGACGGGCTCGAAACTCCCGCGCCGCGCGGCCAGCGACCACCGCTGACCTCCGACGAGCGCGCTGGCCTGCGTCACCCCGGTCTGCGCACGCCCTCGGGCGAACTGCTGGCCTGCACCGGAATCGCGCTCTGCCGCCTGTTCCCAGCGGAGGGCCGCGCCGCCGGTTCCTCGGAGCTGCTGCGCGCCACCGCGGGCCCCTGCGCGCCCGCCGTGCTCGACGCGCTGCACACCGCCGCTCGGATGCTGGACGTCCACCTGCCCGAACTCGTGCTCGCGGAGGACGACGGCCCGCCCTTCACCGCCGTGCATGCGGGCCACCCGCGTCTCCTCGTGGGCCGACTCCTGCTGCGTGAGCCCATGCCGCTCCCGGAGTTGCGCTTCCATGTGGGCCGCGCCTTGCTGTCCCTGTCGCCGGACCTGCTCGCGCTCCGGGCCCTCAAGGGGGGCCAGCTCCTCCGCGCCCTGGCGCTGCTGGCCACCGTGCTGAAGGACCCGCGTGCGTCCGGAGCCGAGGCCCGCGTGGTGCGCGAGTCCCTGTCGCCACGCGCCCTGGAGCGCGCCATGGCCTTGCTGGAGCCCGGCACCCAGAACTTCAAGGCTTCGGCGCTCGCAGACGCCGCGCGGGATTCCGCCAACCGCGCGGGCCTGGTGGCCTGCGGAAGCATTGGCCCCGCGCTGTCCGTCCTGCGGACGCGCCGGGGCAACGAGGCGGAGCTGGTGGAGCTGCTGCGCTTCGCCGCGTCGGAGCGCTACCTGCCGCTCCGGGCGCCGCGCTGACTCAGTTCATGTTCAGCTTGATGGTGAGCGCCAGCATGCGCCCCTTGGGGCCGCCCAGGTCGTGGCGGTAGCCGAAGTCCAGGCCGCCTCCGCCCTCGGACATGAAGCCGAGCCCCGTGCTGATTTGCGACGTCCGCGTGAAGCCGTCGTAGGAGTAGCCCATGCGCACCGGGAACAGCTCGCCCAGGATGTACTCCAGACCGCCGTGGTACGTGAACGTCTTGGTGTCGTTCGTCGTGAAGTCCGCGCGCACGTCGCCTGCGAGCGTCAGCAGCCCCGTCATCACCCCGACGTGCGCCGAGTAGTAGCGCGTCAGCTCCTCATTGCCAGTGTCCACGATGTTGTGCGCGGAGAAGCCCGCCATCAGTGACGGCGACAGCCGGAGTATCAGACCCGCGTCGCCGGTGACGGAGTTGGCGAACCGCGACTGGCCGCTCATGCGCAGATAACGCACCGTGGCGCCGAGCATGAGCGCCTGACTGATGGGCAGTCCCACGCCCATCGAGCTGAGGTGGGCGCTGGCGCGCGCGCCGCCGCGCCCCACGCTCACCCAGTGGTAGTCCACGCCCATCCCCAGGCGGCTCGTGGCGGCGTCGACGACGGAGACGCCCAGCAACCCTTCCTTCCGCCGCGTATCCCACGCGCCGGTGCCTTCGACCCGGTAGGACGGGTAGAGGACCATCGCCGCGGGATTGCCCATGATGGCATCCGTGCCCAGCCCCAGGGCCCGGTAGGCGCCGCCCATGCCATAGGCGCGTGCGCTCATGACATCGCGAAGGTCCTCGGCGGGCTGCGCCAGAGCGGTAGTGGACACACAAAGGGCAATCAGCACCAAGGCGCGGAGCAACATGACAAGTCCATCCTATCCAGCTTGATGGGGTCAGGGGCCATCAATAGATTCCCAGCCCTCATGGCCTCCAAAACCTCGAAGGTAGAGCCCCTCATCCGCAAGTGTGTCATCCCGGCAGCCGGCCTGGGCACGCGCTTCCTGCCGGCGACCAAGGCGGTTCCCAAGGAGATGCTGCCTATCGTCGATACTCCGACGCTCCAGTACATCGTGGAAGAGGCGGTATCCGCCGGCATCGAGGATGTCGTCCTCATCAATGGCCGCGGCAAGGGCGCCATCGAGGACCACTTCGACATCGGCTTCGAGCTGGAGACGACGCTGCGTGCGCGCGGCAAGGAGTCCGAGGCTGACAAGCTGCGCGCCATCGCGGACCTCGTGCGCGTCGTCAGCATCCGTCAGAAGGAGCCCAAGGGACTGGGCCACGCGGTGCTGTGCGCCAAGAGCGTCATCGGCGACGAGCCCTTCGGCGTGCTGCTGGGCGACGACATGATTGACGCCGAGGAGCCGGGAATCCGCCAGCTCGCTCGGGTGTATCGCCAGTACAACCAGGCGGTCATCGCGCTCATGGAAGTGCCGGAGAGTGAGACGCACATGTACGGCATCGCCGCGGGCACGGACCTGGGTGATGGTGTCATGCGCATCGACCGCATCGTGGAGAAGCCGAAGAAGGGCACCGCGCCCTCCAACCTCGCCGTCATCGGCCGCTACGTGCTGCCGCCCGACATCTTCCCCATCCTGGAGAACCAGACGCCGGGTGTGGGCGGTGAAATCCAGCTCACCGATGGTCTGGCCACGCTCCAGCAGTCGAAGGGGCTGCTCGGCTACCGCTTCAAGGGTCAGCGCTATGACGCGGGCGACAAGGTGGGGTACCTGAAGGCCAACATCGCCTACGCGCTCAAGCGTCCGGACCTGCGTGCCGGGCTGCTCGAGTACATGCGTGAAGTCGTGAAGACGGAGAAGCCGTGAAGCGCACCGTTGCACTCCTCGCTGTCCTGGTCTCCTTCGCCGCGGCGGCCTACGTGCTGCCCGGCAGCTCCATCATCCGCCGCATGTCGGCGGAGCGCGCCGAGCTGAGGCTGTCCACGTTGCGCGTGGAAGGCTCCCTCAGCTTCGGAGGTCCGGCCGTCAAGGAGGCCGGCGCAGCGCTGGGGACGCCCACGGACCGCCCGGAGGTGCAGGGTGACGGCGTGCTGTCCATCCGCGTGCCCGGCCGCTGCCGCTTCGAGGCCTCCGTGCCCGACGGCAACGCCCAGTCCGCGGTGGTCCAGTCGGGTGGCCGCCGTCGCGTGCAGGGGACCGAGATTCCCTCCATGTCGGCGCTCGTCGCGCAGGTGTGCCCGCTGCTCGCCACGGGCAGCGGCAACGTGCAGGAGCTGAAGGAAGCGGTGATTCGCCACCTCCAGAACCTGGGCATCGAGACGGGGCGGACCGGACTGGCGCGCTTCGGCGGCGAGGTGGCCTACGTCATCGGCGACATGGCCGAGGGCCGCCCGCAGTTCTGGGTCTACAAGGACTCCTTCCGCCCGGCCCGGTTGCGTTACTCGGACGCGTCGGGGACGGCCTGGGACGTCCGCTTCCTGGACTACAACTCGCCCGCCACGGGAGAGTGGCTGCCCCGCACCATCGAGGTGTGGCGCGGCGGTCAGCGCAACCTGCGCTTCACCGCTTTGAAGGGGGACAACCGGGCCAGCCTGCCCGACTCGCTCTTCACCCTGTAGTCAATGCCGCCACTTTCCTGAATTCCTTGCAGCGCTGGCGGCGGCCATGAAGAGTCTGGCCCCGCCTGGCCGGGACTTTCCCCGGCCCGCCACGCAGAGGAATGTCCCATGAAGGTGTACGGCCTCCCGATGAGCACTGCCACGCGTTCGGTCCTCACCACCCTGGCGGAGAAGGGCCAGGAGGCGGAGCTCGTCGTCGTCGACCTCACGAAGGGGGAGCAGAAGAGCCCCGCGCACATGGAGCGCCACCCCTTCGGCGTCATCCCCGCCTTCGAGGACGATGACGGCTTCCGGCTCTACGAGTCGCGCGCCATCATCCGCTATCTGGACCGCAAGCTGCCGGGGCCCTCGCTGACGCCGTCCGACGTGCATGCGTACGCGCGCATGGAGCAGTTCATCAGCGTGGAGCAGTGTTACTTCTCGCCCTCCGCGATGAAGGTCATCTGGGAGCGCCTCTTCAAGAAGGTGATGGGCGGCGGCGCGCCGGACGAGGCGCGCATCAGCGAGGGCCTGCAGGGCGTCGAGCGCGTCTTCGGCATCATCGAGCCGGTGCTGGGCAAGCAGCAGTACCTGGCGGGAGACGGCTTCTCGCTCGCCGAGGTGACGTGGATGCCCTACATGGATTTCTTCGTCGCCGCGGGCGGCGCGGAGCTCGTCGGCAAGTACCCGAACGTGGCGGCCTGGTGGGAGCGCGTCCGGAGCCGTCCTTCGTGGAAGAAGGTCACCGGGGCCTGAGCCCCGAAGTAGCCTCCTGACACGCCGGGTTCCGTCCCACGGCGGGACCCGGTGGGGAATGTCAGACCCTTCGCGCACTGTGGACCCCGGTAGCAGGACGGATGGGGCCGGGGTGGTGGTTGAAGGGAGTGTCATGGAACAGCGACCCTTGTGGAGCGGGGCGGACGCGGCGCCCGCGAAGGCCCCCACGACGCGGGGTTCCAGGGCGGTGCGCACCTCCGGTGTGAAAAGCCGCCGGGAACTGTCCGAGCCCGCCGTCGCCGCTACAGTGCGCGCCGAAGTGAGCACTCCCGTCCTGGCCTCCATCGCCGTTGGCCGCCCCGTCCGGGGCGAGTTCACCTACACCCTGCCGGACGAGCTGGCGGGCCGCCTGGAGCCGGGGCAGCGCGTGCTGGTGCCCTTCGGCCGGGGTACGGCGCTGGGCTTCTACCTGGGGCCCGCATCTCCGCCGACTGGCGAGAAGGTGCGGCTCAAGGCCGTCCAGCGCGTGCTGGAGGACTCGCCGTCCTTGCCCAAGGACCTCATCGCGCTGCTGCGCTTCGCGGCCGTGCACTACCGCTACCCGCTGGGTGAGGTGATTCGCGGCGCGCTGCCGCCCGGCCTGTCGAAGGCCGTGGATGAGAAGGAAGCCAGGCCGGACGTGCAGCACTTCGCGGTGGCGCTCGTCAACGAGGTGCCGCCGGAGCTGTCGCGCGCGCCCGCCCAGTCCGCCGCGCTCGCATATCTGCTGGCCGTGGGAGGCAGCGCGCCGCTGGAAGAGGTCGCCCACGCGATTCCAGGCGCGCGCGAGACGCTGAAGAAGCTGGCTACGCGCGGCTTCGCCCGGCTGGAGGAGAAGACGGTGGAGGCCAGCGTGAAGGAGGGCCTGATTCAGGGCCGTCCGGACCACCTCACGCCGGAGCAGGACGCGGCGGGCGTGGTGCTGCGTGCGGCCCTGGATGCGGCCACCTTCCAGCCCTTCCTCCTGCACGGCGTCACCGGCAGCGGGAAGACGGAGGTGTACCTGCGCGCCGCCGAGCATGCGCTGTCGCTGGGGAAGGGCAGCCTCATCCTGGTGCCGGAAATCGCGCTGACGCCGCAGCTGGTGGGCCGCTTCCGCAGCCGCTTCGGCGCGGAGGTGGCGGTGCTGCACTCGGCGCTGAAGGACCGGGAGCGGCTCTTCCACTGGCAGGCGCTGCGCCGGGGCGACGTGAAGATTGCCGTGGGCGTGCGCTCGGCGGTGTTCGCGCCGGTGGACAACCTGGGGCTCATCGTCGTGGACGAGGAGCACGACCCGTCCTTCAAGCAGGAGGAGAAGCTGCGCTACCAGGCGCGCGACCTGGCCGTCGTGCGCGGCAAGCAGGCCGGCGCGGTGGTGGTGCTGGGCTCGGCCACGCCCGCGCTGGAGACGCTGGAGAACGTGAAGCGCGGGCGCTACCAGCTCCTGGAGCTGAAGCACCGCGTGGATGACCGGCCCATGCCCACCATCGAGCTGGTGGACCTGCGAGTGGAGCGTCCGCGCGAGGGCGTGGTGACGGAAGAGGCGCCCATCCTCAGTCCTCCGTTGCTGGAGGCGATGGCGGAGACGATCGGCCGCGGTCAGCAGGTCATCCTCTTCCTCAACCGCCGGGGCCACAGCACCGTCCTCCTGTGCGAGGTGTGCGGCCTGTCGCTCAAGTGCAGCGAGTGTGACGTGTGCCTCACGCACCACCGCTCGCAGAACCGGGTGGTGTGCCACTATTGCGGCTTGGCCATGCCGGTGCCGGAGCAGTGTCTGGAGTGCACGGGCCCCATGCTCAAGCTGGGCATCGGCACCGAGCGTGTGGAGGCGGAGGTGCTGGAGCGCATCCCCGCCGCGCGCGTCGCCCGGTTGGACCGGGACTCAGCCAGCAGCGCCGAGCGGCTGACGGAGATGCTGGCCTCGTTCGCGCGCCGGGAACTGGATGTCCTGGTGGGCACGCAGATGGTGGCCAAGGGGCACGACTTTCCAGGTGTGACGCTGGTGTGTGTCGTGATGGCGGACACGTCCCTCTCCATCCCGGACTTCCGTGCCGCCGAGCGCACCTTCCATTTGCTCACCCAGGTGTCCGGCCGCGCGGGCCGGGGCAAGGACCCGGGCCGGGTGCTGGTGCAGACCTACAATCCGGACGCGGAGCCGGTACGGCGTGTGCTGGCCCACGACTTCGACGGCTTCGCCAATCAAGAACTGGAGTGGCGCAAGGCGCTGGCCTACCCTCCCTATTCACGCATGGCCGCCGTCCGCCTGGAGGGGGAGCACCCCGAACAGACGGCCAGTGTGGCGCGCTCCCTGGGGAACATCGTCTCCCGGCACATGCCCCCTGCGTCCGCTGGGGTCCGCATGCTGGGGCCGGCCCTGGCCCCCATCTCCCGCATCCGTGGCAAGACGCGCTGGCAGCTCCTCTTGAAGGGGCCAACGCATACGGCGCTCGCCCCGCTGCTCGCCCGGCTGGAAGCGGCCCTGGTCGATGTTCCTTCCGCGGTGAAGGTCGTGATCGACGTGGATCCGGGGGCCATGCTGTAGACTCGGTGCCCCCCCATGGGCGCACCGGTTCTTCTCGTCCACGACGACATCGCCAATATCGCCGCCGTGCGGCGCCTGCTCACGCGTGAAGGGTACGAGGTCATCCTCGCCACCTCCGCCGCGGATGCCCTCATTGCGTACGGGCACCACCTGCCCGTGCTGCTCGTGCTCGCGCCCGGCGTGGAGAGTGGCCGGGGCCACCTCGTGCTGGAGGAGTTGCTCCAGCACCCGGATGGCAAGTCGGCCCGGGTGCTGCTCCTGGGCGAGTCCATCCCCGGCTTCAGCGCCCCCGTGGCCCAGTTGCCCCTGGAAGGGGCGGCCTTCGTCGAGCTGGTGGATTCGCTGGTCAAGGCCCCCGCGGATGCGGACGCCTGGCACGTGGTGGAGAACCGGGAGCTGCCTCCGTCGGGTGGTGGTGTCTCGGAGGCCACGGGGGCGGAGACGGAGTCCTGGCACGCGACCCCGCCGCCCTCGGTGGCGGGCGACCCCGCGCTGGCGAATGCGCTCTTCGGGGACCTGGCGCCGCTGCATCAGACGGACTGGGAGCTGGCGGCCATGACGGACGCGGAGCGCTCCGCCCACGAGGCGGCGCAGCAACGCGAGCGTCAGAGCACGCGCGACCTGGATACCGCCATGGAGCGGGCGCACCTGGAGGTGGAAGCCCAGGCGATGGCCTCCATCGATTCGGCGCTGGCTCCGGACTCTGCGGATGGGTGGGGTGAGTCTTCGCCGGGGCAGGACTGGGGCTCGTCGGTGGATGATGAGCCGGCCAGAGACGACGCGCAGCGAGCGTCCGCGGGGCTTGAGGGAGAGGACGCCGCGCCGGCCGAGGATGCGCCGCCAGTGGGACAGCTGGCCTGGACGGAGGAGGCTGTTTCTCAGCCGTCGATGCGCACGGCGGCCCTGGCGCCTCGGTTGGGCGATGCGGGGTTCTTCGACGTCGACACGCCGGAGGCCCCGGCGGGGGATGCCCTCTCCGCGGCGGAGGCGGAGCTGGCCGCCATGCGCGGCGGGCCTTCCTTCGACTCCGTGAGCACGGAGGGCTCGCCCTGGACGGAGCTGCCTCCGGACCCTGAGATGGAGCACGCGGGGCGCGTGGGCTCGGGGG